>NZ_JAJKHN010000110.1:0-17405 GCF_020982715.1 Bacteroides sp. 1_1_30 | reverse complement strand
AATGATGTTACGTTTGATATTCATAATTGGGTGCGTTTGAAATTCTACACCCAAATATACACCCAAAAATTGAAATAGCAAAAGGCATTTAGAAAGATTTAGATTTACTCTGCATTGTAGATAATATATGATTATCAGTGATTTGCAATTTTATGATATTTTCTGAAAGTGTAGGTTCGGGAGCCTCTCTCTCCGCTAGAAAGCAGCTTTTTGCTGCTTTCTGTTTTTATGGAGAGTTTTTTCTCTAGTTGGTAATTGTAAGGAGAGGTGCTCGAGTGGTTGAAGAGGCACGCCTGGAAAGCGTGTATACCCCTAAAGGGTATCACGAGTTCGAATCTCGTTCTCTCCGCATCATTTTTTACATTTTAATATTAATGAACGGCTGTTTTGACTTATCAAGGCAGCCGTTTGTTTTATATTGTTTTCGGGAATTCGGTTATTCCAATTCTTCAATAATCTTCTTTACATCTACCGGTTGTAATCGACCATATACCTTCTCGCCGATCATCACTACCGGAGCCAGTCCGCAGGCGCCTACACAACGCAGACAGTCTAATGAGAACTTTCCGTCCGGGGTAGTGTCACCGACTTCGATACCTAATACACGTTTGAACTCTTCCAGCAGTTTTTCTGAACCACGTACATAACAAGCTGTACCCATGCAAACAGAGATGGGATGTTTTCCTTTGGGAGTCATGGTAAAGAAAGTATAGAAAGTGACGACACCATACACTTTCGATACGGGAATTCCAAGTTTGGAAGCGATAATCCGTTGCGTTTCCTCGGGTAGATACCCTTGCAAATGCTGTGCCTCATGCAAAATATTGATAAGTTCGCCCGGTTTGTTTCCATGCTTGTCGCAGATCGTTTTGATTTGCTCTGCCATGTCACAGGCTAGTTTGATATCTGACATAATACTCTTCATTTAAAAGTTAATCAATCGCTTTGTTGAAATAATGCGTATGCAGGAGAGTTTCCGATTTCTCACCTAGCGGTTTGCCGAGATAATCCTCGTATAATGTCTTGATATACGGATTCTCGTGCGATTTGCGCAAAGGTTTGTTGGCGTCTTCACGGTAAAGTGCGTTGGCGCGTGCATAGAGTATTTCCGAGTTGCCGTGATGCAAAGGCTGCCCGCCGCCACCGATACAGCCTCCGGGGCAAGCCATAATTTCGATTACATGATATTCGTTGTGCCCGTTCCGTATATCTTCCAGTAGATGACGAGCGTTGCCTAGTCCGTGTGCAATGCCTACTTTTAATTCAAATCCGTTTAGGTTAATGGTAGCACGACGGACGCCATTTAGTCCGCGTACCTGTTCGAAATTTACATTTTTCAAAGGTTCTCCGGTATAGATTTCATAGACAGAACGGAGGGCGGCTTCCATTACACCACCTGTTGTTCCGAAAATGACACCGGCACCTGTCGATTCACCCATCGGGTTGTCGAATGGGCTGTCCAGTACGAGAGGGAACCCGATATTGGCACGTTTAATTAGTCGTGCCAGTTCACGGGTAGAGATAGAATAATCCACATCGGGGATACCGTTCACTTTGAATTCATCACGTGCACATTCGTACTTTTTAGCCAGACAAGGCATGATAGATACGACAACCAGTTTTTCTCTGGGTATGCCCATTTTCTCCGCCCAATAGGATTTGGCAATGGAACCGAACATCTGTTGTGGGGAGCGGGCGGTGGACGGAATGTCCAGCATGTCCGGGAAATGATGTTCGAAGAAGTTGACCCATGCCGGACAGCAGGAAGTCAGGATAGGTAATCGTACGGATTTATCTCCGTTGAGATAACGTGTCAGGCGGTTCAGAATTTCAGAACCCTCTTCCATAATGGTAAGGTCGGCTGCAAAATCAGTATCGAATACATAGTCGAATCCCAGTTCGCGAAGTGCATACACCATTTTTCCGGTTACCAGAGTGCCGGGAGGAAATCCGAATTCTTCACCTAGGGCCGCCCGTACGGCAGGTGCGGTCTGCACAATCACTACTTTGTCCGGATTAGCCAGATCGTCGAGCAGACGGTTGGTGTAGTCACGTTCTGTTAATGCGCCTACGGGACAGACAGCCACGCACTGACCGCAGTAAGTACATTCACTTTCCGTCATCATTCGGTCAAAGGCAGGAGCGATGGTTGTATTGAATCCGCGACGGATGGCACCCAATGCTCCGACCGTCTGTACATCATTGCAAACACTTTCACAACGGCGACAGAAAATGCATTTATCCATATTACGGACGATAGAAGCGGTAATTTCCCGTTTGCGGGGGGACAGCTCACCGCCATTGAAAGGCATTTCGCGAATGTTGAAACGCAGTGCTAACGTTTGGAGCTCGCAGTTGCCGCATTTAGGGCAAGTGAGGCAGTCATTGGGGTGATCCGAAAGGATCAGTTCAGCCACCACTTTGCGAGCGTTCATTACGCGCAGGGTACTGGTTTTTACTACCATGCCCTCCGTGCAACGGGTAGCGCAGGCAGGAGCCAGGTTGCGCCGTCCCATCACTTCAACCACACAAATACGGCAGGAAGCCGGATTATTTTTTATACAGGTTCCTTTCAGGTCGATATGACACAGCGTAGGTATATTGATACCGATTTTGATAGCGGCTTCAAGAATAGTGCTTCCCTCGGGCACAGTGATGAAATGACCGTCTATCTGGAGAGTAATTTGTTTTTCTTCCATAGTAAATAAGATTTTAGCAGACAAGAATAGCGTTGAATTTGCAGCGTGCCATGCACATGCCGCACTTGATACATTTATCAGGAGCAATGACATGTGGCTTGCGCACCAGCCCGCTGATAGCATCCGCCGGACAGTTTTTGGCGCATAGATGACAACCAATGCAACGTTCCGGACTGATGGTATATGTTAATAGTGATTTACATTGCTTGGAACGACAAGTCTTATCCCGTACGTGTTCCATATATTCATCGTAGAAGTTATCCAATGTGGATAAAACGGGATTCGGAGAGGTTTGTCCCAGTCCGCAGAGGGCCGTATCTTTGATGACTTGTCCCAAAGTGGCAAGTGTGTCCAGGTCTTTTTCTGTGCCTTTTCCTTCTGTAATCTTGTTCAGTAGTTCCAACAGACGTTTGTTTCCAATGCGGCAAGGTGTGCATTTCCCGCAGGACTCTTCCACTGTAAAATCCAGATAAAAGCGGGCTACGGATACCATGCAGTCGTCCTCATCCATGACAATCATCCCTCCTGAACCCATCATGGAACCGGCCGAGAGAAGGTTGTCAAAGTCAATGGGAGTGTCCAGATGTTTTTCTGTCAGACAGCCGCCTGACGGTCCTCCTGTTTGTACAGCTTTGAACTTCTTTCCGCCTTTGATGCCTCCTCCGATTTCGTAGATTACTTCCCGAAGAGTAGTTCCCATCGGCACTTCGATCAGTCCGACATTATTAATCTTTCCGGCAAGAGCAAACACTTTGGTTCCTTTGGAACGTTCTGTGCCAATCGTTGCAAACCAGTCGGCTCCTTTGGTTAGAATAATGGGAATATTGGCAAGCGTTTCCACATTATTTACATTGGTTGGTTTTCCCAGATAACCGGATTCGGCAGGGAAGGGAGGTTTCAGAGTCGGCTCTCCCCGTTTTCCTTCCATCGAATGAATAAGGGCAGTTTCTTCTCCGCAGACAAAAGCTCCGGCTCCGTATCGTATTTCTATGTCGAAACTGAAATCTGTTCCTAAGATATGATCTCCCAGTAATCCGTATTCGCGCGCCTGATTGATAGCTGTTTTCAGTCGGTTGATAGCTAACGGATATTCGGCACGGATATATACTAATCCTTTGGTGGACCCGATGGAATAACCGCAGACACACATCGCTTCTACAATCGAATGTGGGTCGCCCTCCATAATGGAACGGTCCATGAATGCACCGGGATCTCCTTCGTCGGCGTTACAAACCACGTATTTGACATCTGACTGTTGCTTGTTGGCAAATTCCCATTTCAGTCCCGTCGGGAAACCGCCACCACCACGTCCGCGAAGTCCCGAACGTTTGATAATATCAATAACGTCCGTCGGCTTTTTGTTAAGCAGGCAATCGGCCAATGCAAAGTATCCTTCACGGGCGATATACTCTTCAATATTTTCGGGATCGATAAAACCACAGTTACGCAATGCGATGCGGAGTTGTTTCCGGTAGAAATCCATGTGCTTGGAGTCGCTGACGGTATGTTCCGTTTTGGGATCTACATACAGCAACCGTTCGATTCTTCGTCCTCCGATGATATGCTCGTTGATGATTTCTTCCGCATCTTCGGGAGTGACTTGGGTGTAAAAGGTATTATCGGGGATAATTTTCACGATAGGACCTTTTTCACAGAAGCCGAAACAGCCTACGGTGATGACTTCTACTTTGTCGGTGATTTCGTTCTTTTGGATGGCTTTTAGAAGATTGTCTGTAATACCCTGGCTGGAAGATGCCTTACAGCCTGTACCACCGCAGATCAGAATCTGAAGATGTTGCGCACCGGATGCCAGTCCGTAACACTTTTCAGTCACCTTTTCATTACTTTCTTCGCGCAATGAAAGATTGTGCTCTGCTCTCTTCCTGATTGTTGCCAAATCATGGATAGATAAAATTTTCATAAGTATCAGAATTGTTAGTCGGTTTTTTGCAAATATAATTCTTTGTTTGAAATAACAGCGTAGTCTCGTACAAATAAAATTGTTCTTTGACGGAGGATTTAGGTAAATAAATCTCTATCTTCGTATTTAATAGGTATCAAACCTAAAAAAAGAAAATTGAAGTATGAGACGAATTTTACTTGGACTATGTTTTCTATCCTTTCTGAACAGCGCATCCGGACAAGAGATTCCTTTGCCGGAAAAGATGCCGCAGACACATCCGCGGGTACTGACTACTCCGGCGGGAAAGCAGGAAACATGGAAGCTGATTAAAAAAGAAGAATGGGCGAAAGATGTTTTCAATAAATTGAAGGAACGGACGGAAGTATATACGAACCTGACGGATGCTCAACCGGCGTGGTTGCTGTCTCGTTTGGCAATGTACTGGAAGTCTCATGCCACGGAAGTATATGTGAAAGGTGAAACGTTCGACCATGCAGGTGGTGAAAAAGCTCCTTATCCCACTGTGCGTTACACAGGAACCCGTGGCACAGCTGCTACCCACGGCCGTCCCAAATTGGCGGATGTCGTTCCTTATGATGATGAGGATGGGAATGTCACTTTCTGCAATAATGCACTTCCCGACCGTCCTATGGAGAGTGTACACCCATCCAAAACAGGCCGGAATATTGAAAGCCTGAACTGCGAAATCCTGGGAATTGCCCGTGATGCCGCTTTCCTTTATTGGATGACGGATGAAGAGAAATTCGCTAAACTTGCCGCGGGGGTCTTTGATACATATATGACAGGTATTTATTATAGAAACGTGCCCATCGACCTGAATCACGGCCATCAGCAAACATTGGTAGGATTGACTTCTTTCGAAGTCATCCATGAAGACGCACTCCATATCGCTGTCCCTTTATACGATTTTCTATATAATTATCTAAAGGCCAATTACCCGGATAAAATGGAAATCTACGCCGGAGCTTTTAAGAAATGGGCGGATAATATCATAGCGAACGGTGTACCTCATAACAACTGGAATTTGCTACAGGCACGGTTTATTATGAATGTCGGATTGGTATTGGAAGACAATAAAGAATATGCCGACGGAAAAGGACGTGAATATTATATCGACTATGTGATGAACCGTTCCAGCATCCGCCAATGGAGTCTGACGCAATTGGCAGATTATGGTTTCGATATAAATACGGGAATTTGGGCAGAATGTCCGGGATATAGCAGTGTGGTAATCAATGATTATGCCAATTTTGTGAATCAGTTTGATACGAATCTGCAATATGATTTGGTGAAAGCAATGCCTGTATTGTCGAAAGCGGTAGCAACCACTCCCCAATATCTGTTTCCCAACCGTATGATTTGTGGCTTTGGAGATACGCATCCGGGATATTTGAGTACGAACTTCTTTATCCGTATGATACAGAATGCACAGGCGAACGGGAAGAAAGAACAGGAAAACTATTTCACGGCTTTATTGAAATGCCTGAACCCGGATTTGGGAAATGATAAAACAGAAAAGAAGAATGTGCGTGTATCTGTCAATTCTTTCTTTGAAGATAAACCGCTGGCGCTAAATCCCAAAGTGCAGCCGGGAAAGATAGAAGATTATGTTTCTCCTTTGTTTTATGCTCCCAATGTGTCATGGCTGGTACAGCGCAACGGTATGCATCCGCGCAACAGTTTGATGATTTCGTTGAATGGCAGTGAAGGGAACCACATGCACGCTAACGGCATTTCGATGGAACTTTATGGAAAAGGATACGTACTGGGGCCGGATGCAGGTATCGGGCTTTTCCTGTATAGCGGACTGGATTATGCGGAATATTATTCTCAATTCCCCAGTCATAATACAGTTTGTGTGGATGGAATATCGAGCTATCCGGTGATGAAAAGTAATCATTCTTTTGATTTGCTTTCCTGTTTCCCGGCATCAGCGGAACCGGGCAAAGCATTTACGTCCGTTACTTACAGTAACCTTTATTTTCGTGAACCGGAAAGCAGGGCGGATCAGACCCGTATGATGAGTATTGTCACTACCGGGGCGGAGACGGGGTATTATGTCGATGTATTCCGCAGCCGGAAAGAGAAAGGAGGCGATAAGATGCACGATTACTTCTATCACAACCTTGGACAGACTTTGACATTGACGGCAGCAGATGGCAGCGACCTGAATCTCCAGTCTACGGAAGAACTCGCCTTTGCAGGCGCACATCTTTACGCTTATTCCTATTTATATGATAAGAAAGTGGCTGCAACCAATAAGGATGTCAAGGCAACTTTCACCATAGATATGAAAGATAAGGACGGCGATGATATATACATGAATCTTTGGATGAAAGGCGAACCGGATCGTGAAGTCTTTACGGCTTTGGCGCCAATGACCGAAGGGCTAAGCCGTACACCGAATATGCCCTATAATATAAAGGAGCAGCCGACGCTGACATTTGTTGCCCGTCAGCATGGAGAAGCTTGGAATCGTCCTTTTGTCTCGATATATGAACCGAGTACGAAAAAGGAACCGTCTGCTATTCAGTCCGTCTCTTACTTTGATGCAGAAGGAGCAGGTTTGGAAGACTTTGCCGGTATCTGTGTGAAAAGCAAAAACGGACGTATAGATCATATCTTCTCTCTATCTGATGCTGCACAAACCGCTATTTATCAAGGAATGAAAGTGAAAGCGGATTATGCTGTTATCAGCAATGAATATGCAGGAAACCGGACGTTGTTTTTAGGGAATGGGACCCAATTGGTTGCACCCGGGGTAATGATTCAGACCGACAATGCCGCTAATGTATTGCTCGAAAAGAAAGAAGGGAAATGGTATATTATTTCTTCTGCTCCCTGTACGGTTGTTATCGGCGATAAGAAGATAAAATCCGATGCTTCGTCGGAGCCTATGTTGTTGCGTATCTGATGTTTCATTGGTAATAAAGAAAAATTGTATATCTTATCCGTAGTATGGTATATTATGGCCTAAGATGGAAATTGTTGCAATAAAAAACAAAAAAAGCGTGTTTAAACGTTTTTAATACTATATTTTTTCTAATTTTGTGGCTTTCTGTCCAAGTAGTATATAAAATGGACAGTAAGCCCTTTTTTTGTGGGTAAATATTTAGTGGGAAATATTTAGTGGGAAATAAATGATGGTATATGTGATGAGAAATGGTCGCAGGGTAATAGCTGCGTTATCATTTCTGTTATTATGTTGTGGTGTACATGTGCACGCACAACGGGTGGCTGTAAAGACAAATGCATTGGGTTGGCTGACCGCCAGTCCGAATGTAGAAGCAGAATTTGTATTGGGTAGTCATGTCTCCTTGAACATGGGGATTGCTGCGAACCCAATCAGTACAGACAACTTTAAAACGACTTTCACGCATTTTCAGCCTGAAGTTCGTTACTGGCTAAATCGTCCGATGGTGAGTCATTTTCTTGGAATCACCGCTTTCGTGAATAATTTTGATATGATGGTAAAAGATGTGCATCACAAAGGCGATGCATACGCCGCCGGTTTGACCTATGGATACGCATGGGTGCTGGGCGATCATTGGAACATCGAAGCAACTGCCGGAGTGGGTGTGTTGCGCTACCGTCAGTTTAAGTATGATAAGGGTACTCCGAAACCGGGTGCGGTCAACGATAGTAAGACCACCATTGCACCTGTCAAACTGGGGGTATCCTTTGTTTATATTATTCGATAACGAACATTAGCTAGTCAGAAAAGAGAATGAAAATCAATTTGAAACGTGATAGATTAACAGGTATACTTCTCGTGGCGATGATGTTCGTCGGTATGAATGTATCCGCCCAACGGATCCGCGTGCAGGGGCATATCACAAACCCGCAGGGAAAAAGTGTTCCGAATGTAAATGTGTTGAATCCGGTCAATGACGAACGTATAGAAATGTCCGACGAGGATGGCCGTTACAGTGTCTTGGTTGAGAAAAACGGCTCGTTGAAGTTTACATGTGTCGGTTATGAAGACAAAACAGTGAAGGTGGCAGGAAAGCAGATTCTGAATGTAGTATTGAAAGATGCCGTCATCGAACTGGACGAAGTTACAATTACTTCCAAAGTGAAGGACAAAGTGATTCCGGAACCTACGGACATCGAAATCAAAGGTAATTATTTCCATCTGAAAACTCGTGTCCCGGTGCCTAAGGAGATGTTTAACTCACATCGTCGCTTGGTATTGCAGCCTTCCATTTATGATGTGACACTGAAAAAGCGTCTGTTGATGCGTCCTGTTGTATTCGACGGGGATACTTATAATACAACGCAAAATCGAATGTACGATTATGATATGGATAAAGATCCTTTGCACGATTACATCCGTGTGAAAACTACTTCTTCACGCAAGGGGGATATTATTGCTTACCATGATTCTATCTATATAGAATATCTGCAACATGACTACCGTGCAGATGTGCATCTGGCGATGGAAAATTACCGGAATATCATTTATCGTGACTCTTTCTCCATTGCACGCGGAACGGTCAACCCGCTTCGCTTCTTGGAGTATAAATTCTCCGCTTTCAGCCTGACGGACGAGAAATACCTTCCGAAACCCGTGATGCAGTTGCGGGATACGAAAGGTGAGGTAAACTTAACCTTCCTGGTAGGTAAAGCCGACCTGGATGATAAGAATCCACAAAATCAGGTGGAACTGAACCGGTTGAATCAGGAATTGCGTGGTATTGAGACGAACCCGGATGCCTCTTTGAAGAGTTTTCATATTACGGGGGTGGCTTCGCCGGACGGTTCTTACGCGACGAATCTTCGTCTGGCAAAATTGCGTACGGATAAGGCCCTGGAACGTATACTGGCACAACTGGACCCGGAAACACGTAAACTGTTGGAGGTGAAATCGGATGCATCGGTTGCCTCCTGGAAGGAGGTAGCTGAATTGCTGAAAAAAAACTCCAAGCCGGAACTGGCTAAAGAAGTAGAGGACTTAATCAAACAATATACAGCTACTCCTTACCGGTTGAATGGGGTCTTGAAATCGAAACCTTTCTACAAGGAACTTGCGGCTACTTATTTGCCTAAATTGAGAAAGGTGCAATATACCTATGGTTATTCAATCTTCCGTTCTTTGACGGACGACGAGATTAGAGAACTTTACAGAAAGAATCCGAAGGAACTGACCCGTTTCGAATATTACCGTATGATTACGACAGCAAAAACTCCCGACGAAAGGGAAAAGTATTGTAGGGAAGCTCTTGAACTTTATGATAACTTTACGTATGCAGCCAATGAACTGGCAGTGGCAACGATACAGAAAGATACTCCGGATTCACGTATTCTCGAACCGTTTGTCAGTAAATCGGCACCGGCGGAGTTATTGTCTAATCAGGCTATTGCCTTGCTACACGAAGGGAAATATACAAAAGCGGATTCAGTCTTGACATTGGTTCCCGAAGAAGCGGTTTCTGAAGATTTGCAGGCCATCGTTCAGGCATTGGCCGGTTATTATAATGATGCTTTCGAAAAGGTGGCGGCTACCAGCCCTTTCAATGAGGTGGTGATGCTGCTGGCAATGAAGAAGAATCAGGAAGCATGGGATAAGATTTCTACCATAGATGTAGAGACCGCCCGCGAATATTATATAAAAGCGATTGCCGCCAACCGCCTGGAGAAAATAGGTGATGCGATTATGAGCATTGAGAAGGCCCTTGAACTTGATCCTTCCTTATTGGAAGTAGCGAAGGTGGACGGTGATATTATTGACTTGCTGCCGGAAGAGCAGAAAATTAAATAATGATATATACAACAAGAGTAAACGATGAATATCTTCAGAATCAACAATAAATATGTAGCAGTGGCAATCTTCCTGATGCTTGCTGTTACCTTACAGGCACAGGATTATGGTGCATTGCAATATATGTTACAGAAACGGCCTGCAAATGAAAAGTTCGAGAGCAATAAATTCAATGAACATCTCTTTTTCTCTGCCGGAATAGGGCCATACAGCTTGTTAACAAGTGGAGATAGTCAGGATGGAATGGGAATGACCGCCCATCTCTTTATGGGAAAGTGGATTACTCCGGTTCATGGACTTCGGATAGGGGTGAATTTAGGTTATCTGCCGTCGAGTATCTACGATTCTAAAATAAAAATGGGTGGCGGCAGCCTGGACTATCTGTTGAATATGTCCTCCCTGGCATACGGATACAATGCAAACCGTTGTTTTGAGTTAGTAGGGATTGCAGGTATAGAAGCCGGTTATTCTAAGGTGGGCGACAATAGCGATCGTTCCGAAAAGTATCCGGATTTGAAAGGCGGCGGTCAGCTTTATTACGGCGCTCATCTCGGTTTACAGGGAAATGTACGTCTTTCTTCTACATTGGATTTGTTTGTAGAACCGCGGATCGGATGGTATAATGACGGTTTTGCGTATACGGAAAGTTGGAGAAACTATAAAATGGCTGGTTCGGTTCTGGTAGGTCTGACCTATATGCCTGCTGCTCCGATGGGAACTAAGATTCATTTCGATGATTTCGATAAAAGTTCCTTCCTGAATCATATGTTTATCTCTTTATCCGGTGGTATCAGTACACTGAAAGTTCCGGGAATCAAGAATACGATTAAAGGATTAGGTCCCCAGTTCTCTGCCGGAATCGGTAAATGGTTCAGTCCTTCTTCCGGTCTGCGTTTGTCCGGGACGGTTGGACTTTCAGACACCCCTTCGGGCAGTGCAAGCGGCTACTTTAAACATGTCGATCTGCATGCGGACTATCTGTTGAATATCAATAATGTTCTTTGGGGATATGATGAAGACAGAATATTTAGTCTGATCGGTATTGCCGGAGTTAACCTGGCAGGTACGAAAGGAGTGGATAAAACCGCCAAGTATGCTCCGGGAATAGGAGTCGGTGTGCAAGGAAGTTTCCGTATCAACCGTTCTGTGGATTTATTTATAGAACCTCGCCTCAATGTGTATAATAAGAGATATGCAGGAGGTCGCGGAGTAGGTGGCAATACGGATCAGCTCGGAGAGTTGAATTTTGGTTTGACTTATCATACGATTGACCGTGCGGCACGTCCGAAGAACGGATTCTCAAGCAATCACATCGCAGACAATCTGTTTATGACTTCGGGAATCGGTGTGCAAATGTTCCTGAATAAGACGAATCTTGAAAACCTTGGTTCTTTAGGTCCGCAGGCTTCTGTCTCTATCGGTAAGTGGTTGAGCCCTTATTCCGGTTTGCGCCTGGTGGGTACGGGTGGATTCTTTACGAACTATGTAGTTCCGGGAAGTGTTAAAGCGGGCAAACTTAGACATGCCAGCGTCAGTGGTGGTCTTGATTACTTGTGGAACATAACGTCTACCATGAGTGGATATAATTCCGATCGTATCTTTGATTTAATAGGTTCGGTAGGTGTCAACCTTGCTTATACTTCCAAATCAGACCATAAGTTCCAACTGGGTATTAATGCAGGCATACAGGGATTATGGCATGTGAATGATTTTCTCGGTTTGTACATTGAACCGCAGATTCGCTTGTATGGAGATAAATTCATTGAAGGTAATCTGGGCTTTATGCAGAAAGACGTAATGGTAGGAGTCAATGCAGGTTTCCACTATCGCTTTGTTCCTTATTCAAAAGCAGCCAATCGCAGCGTGTTTGGTCAGGATGACAAGCGTTACTTCATCTCCGGTGCACTTGGATTGGGTAGCTTGCTCGTAGCCAACAAAGATTTGGTGAAGAATGCAGGTGTAGAAGCAAAAGGAAGCATAGGTAAATGGTACACTCCGTTATCTGCATGGCGGGTAAATGGAACAATTATGTACAAGGCCAAAACGTCGTCGAAGATGAATCTTCATTATGCCGGTTTGGGTATGGATTATATGATGAGTCTGGCCACATTGGCAAAAGGATACAGCCCCGACCATGTGATAGATGTTGTTCCTTTTGTGGGAGTTACGGCCGGACTGGTACGCCGTTACGGTAAGTTCCGAGCAGTGCCGGGACTGGATGCCGGTGTGCAGGTAAAGCTGAAAGTGGCTTCTTCTTTGTATCTGTATGCCGAACCTAAAGTCGGTATCCGTACCGATACATACGATGGCTCCGAACAGGGAAGACCTGACCGCGTAGCTTCCATGGTAGGTGGATTATTGTACAGATTCAAGATGCCTACTTTCCAATAAGAAGAAAAATAAGAAATCGAATAAAAAGGGTTGCGCAATACCGGATTAGTGATTGTGCAACCCTTTTTGTATTCCATTTCCAAGAAATTACGGTTACATAAACGTTACATTAATATTACTTCCATTTCTACCTGATAATGAATAAAATGAATCTTTAGAATTCATTTTCTCCCTTGCTATTCTCCTCTACTTTTGCTCCAGAAATTAAAACGAAAACGTATGAAAACGATTACTGAAGCAATATCGAAACAAAGTTCAAACAGAAGATTAGCCGATTTCCTCTTTATTCTATGGGCAGGTGGAGCAGCCCTTCTTTCTTACTCACTGGTTTATGCATTGCGTAAACCTTTCACAGCTGCTACTTTTGACGGGATAGAAGCATTCGGTTTTGATTATAAAGTACTGGTTACTATCATTCAGATAGCAGGTTATCTGATAGCCAAGTTTATAGGTATCAAGTTGATTTCCGAATTGAAGAGAGAGAATCGCCTGAAGTTTATACTCGTTTCCATTGCCGTAGCGGAATTGTCATTGGTTGCGTTCGGAGCACTTCCCACTCCTTATAATATGTTTGCCATGTTCTTCAATGGATTGTCATTGGGCTGTATGTGGGGAGTTATTTTCAGTTTTATCGAAGGTCGCCGCACTACGGATATTTTGGCCAGTCTTTTAGGAATCAGTATTGTTATCAGTTCGGGAACGGCAAAATCCATCGGATTGTTCGTTATGAATACATTGAACGTCAGCGAATTTTGGATGCCGGCACTTATCGGTGCTTTTGCACTTCCTTTATTGGCTCTTTTGGGATATAGCTTAACCCGTTTGCCACAACCTACGGCACAAGATATAGAACAAAAAAGTAGTCGTGTAACTCTGAATGGCAAGCAACGGAAAGAACTGTTCATCGACTTTATGCCATTTCTTGTATTATTGTTTGTAGCTAACCTAATGTTGGTAGTGCTTAGAGATATTAAGGAAGATTTCCTGGTGAAGATTATTGATATGAACGGACAGTCCTCATGGATGTTTGCGCAGGTAGATACAGTCGTTACATTAATAATTCTGGCGTTATTCGGAGCGATGGTCTTTGTGAAAAGTAACATAAAAGTTTTGGTTGCCCTGCTGGGATTGGTCGTACTTGGGACAGCCACCATGAGTTTTATATCTTTCAATTATGATTCTCTGCAATTGGATGCAATCACCTGGCTGTTTGTCCAAAGTCTCTGTCTGTATATTGCCTACCTCTGTTTTCAAAGCATTTTTTTCGACCGCTTCATTGCTTGTTTCAAGATAAAAGGAAATGTCGGTTTCTTCATTGTGACCATTGATTTTATCGGATATACGGGAACTGTACTTGTCTTGATGTTCAAAGAATTTGCCCATGCAGACATAAACTGGTTGGAATTTTATAATATATTATCCGGTTACGTAGGACTGATCTGTACGGTTGCTTTCACCTGCTCCATGATTTACCTGATACAGCGCTATAAAAAAGAGAAACAACTGAAGAAAGCGAAAGAAGCCGAAATGAGCAACGGGATAAAATTTACGGGAGAAGGTATGGAGCCAACTACTTTTTCACAAATTTGATAAAAGGTGGACGATGAAAATAATAGGACTATATTTGAAATTCTCCTTCCTTCTATCTCTAATACTAACGACTTCCCGGATAACGGCACAGAATCTGCCCGATGGCATACAATATAAAATCACCGGGCGTCTATTAATGGATGGAGGAGTGTATCTGAAGAATCCGAATAACTTTGGCAACGGCACGGAATTTAATGACCTTCGCATCGGTGTAAAAGCTACCTATCAGAACTGGGGAATGAAACTGGAAATGGGATATGCCGGAAACAAAGTAGCCATCAAAGATGCTTTTGCCACCTATTCCTATAAGAATAGTTCCATTCAGATAGGACAATTCTATGAGCCATTCAGTCTCGATATGATTTGTAGTACATTTGATCTTCGCTTCAACCAATCTCCGGGAGCTGTGCTGGCATTGACAAATAGCCGACGTATGGGAGTAGCCTATTCCTATCGTACCCAATATTACTATCTGTGTGGCGGATTCTTTACCGATAATGATTTGAGCAACCTGAAAAACGCATCGCAAGGATATGCCATTGACGGACGTTTGGTTTACCGTCCACTTTATGAGCAAGCGAAACTGATACATATAGGATTAGCAGCTATCCATCGTACACCGGACGGCACGCTTCCCGAAGATGAGAACAGGAATACGTTTACTTATAAATCTCTGGGCGTGAGCACGATTGATAATCGTACATTAATACAAGCAGATGTAGATCATGCAGCATCCCAATTTAAAATAGGAACCGAACTGCTAATTTACTATCATAAATTCTTTCTTCAGGGTGAATACATCCGCGCCCATGTAAAACGGGAAAAGGGTTTTGAGAACTATACGGCACAAGGAGCTTATCTGCAATGTTCCTGGCTATTGTTGGGACAGAATTATCTGTATGACGAAGAAGTAGCCTGTCCCGGAAGACCGGAAGGAAAAGCACTTGAACTATGTGCCCGTTTCAATTATCTCTCTCTGAATGATGCCGGAATAAAAGGCGGAACACAGAAAGACCTCTCCTTCGGATTGAATTACTATATCAATAAACACATTGCTGTCAAATTGAATTATAGCTACTTCATCCCCGGCTCGCATATCAAAGAGATCGAAAGCACAAACTTTAGTGTAGTACAGGGACGTTTTCAATTCATATTCTAGTACTTGGCAGTTCCGTTCGAATAAAGCTATAATAAAGAATAGGAAGGTGTATTGTATACTAGTTTTACTAAATGTTTCAAAGACATATCGAGAGCACTGCCGACTCAATATGCAGAACCGTATGTAAAAAGTAAAAAATAAGAAGACAGAAAAAACTGGAATGTTCTAGGTAAATCTCCTTTATTGTTCGTAATAGACAATAAAGGAGATTTTTTGCATTGGTTATTTTTTCTATAGTTTCTGTTACCAGTTTGCCAACCTGGGTGGAATAGAAAGTATAGTTTTAGAAAGAACTTCAATAAACAGAATAATTAAAATATAACATAGTTTAGTGATATGAATATAGTAGGAGTTTTATCAGGTAAAAGAAAATGTTTGTTAGCAATAGCTATTGCATTTTCGACATTCGGGAATGCCCAATTAGTAACCTATCCGGAAGGATTGAACACTGGTATGCCACATAATGATGATTATACAGTCAAAGTACGTGAAGCAGGCGGTGAATGGAAAGATGTATTCGAATATGAAGTCCAAGTAGATATGGATCGGGTACAATCTGCTTCAATGGTACAGTTTGATATAGGCAGTCCCGTAGAAGTGATGGTGAAAAAGAACAATGGCACCATTCAGGATGTGAAAATCCGTCCGTTAGCAATAGGTATACAACATACGGTAAACCACAATGCTATCTTTTTTACACTCACTAGACCTCAATGCCTGTCGATTGAGTTTAACGGTGATCGTTTGCATAATCTTCATTTGTTTGCTAATCCTTTGGAAACAGAAACTTATACTGAAAGCAGTGACAAAGTAATGTATTTCGGACCGGGTGTCCATCGTCCGAAAGATTTGCCGAACACACAGATACAGATTCCTTCCAATACTACTGTTTATTTAGCTCCCGGAGCTGTTGTAAAAGCTAAATTATTGATTGACAAAGCTGAAAATGTACGCATTGTCGGGCGTGGTATTCTCGACCATCCGATCCGTGGAATAGAAGTTACTCATTCTAAAAATATATGGATTGACGGTATTACAGTTATAAATCCAGATCACTATACAGTATTTGGTGGTGAGTCTACAGGGTTGACCATCAATAATTTAAAGTCTTTTAGTTGTAAAGGATGGAGTGATGGCATAGATCTGATGTGTTGCAGTGACGTATTAATAGACAATGTTTTTATGCGGAACAGTGATGATTGTATTGCCATCTATGCCCATCGCTGGAACTATTACGGAGGAAGTCGTAACGTGACTTTACAGAATTCAATCCTTTGGGCGGATATTGCTCATCCGATCAACATTGGAGGACACGGTAACCCGGACGATAAGGCTGGAGAGATTCTTGAGAATATAACTGTCCGTAATGTCGATATTCTGGAACATGATGAAGAGGATCTTCTTTATCAGGGCTGTATGGCAGTGGATTGCGGTGATAAAAACTTGGTACGCAAGGCATTATTTGAGGATATCCGTGTAGAGAATATCCAGGAGGGAAGATTGTTTCATATTAATGTTCGTTTCAATTCAAAGTATGATAAGCAACCCGGCCGGGGAATTGAAGATATTATTTTTCGGAATATCATTTATAATGGAGTAGGGGAGAATCCATCTCTATTGAAAGGGTTTGATAAAGAACGTTCCGTCAAGAATATCATCTTCGATAATGTGATTATCAACGGCATGAAGATGAAAAATATAGATGATTTTATCACGAATGAATACATAAAGAATATCACAGTCAAATAGCATAATCTGGTATATGAAGTATGAATGGAAAAATCTCTTTGTATTAGGTGCAAACTTCTTTTCTTCTAATATCAAACTTTCTTTAGGTTAAACATAAACTATAAATGCAAGTTTCATTTATATAATTAGAAC
>NZ_JAJKHN010000010.1:0-92485 GCF_020982715.1 Bacteroides sp. 1_1_30 | reverse complement strand
GGTGGTGTCTCTACGGGGAAACGACAGTATCCTTACGTAGAAACTGTAGTGTCCCGCCTTAGAAACTCTCGTTTCCTGCCGTGGAAACTGTAATTTCTAATGCCGGAAACGAGAGTTCCCCGCCTGGAAACGGGAAGTTAATGTATACAATAAACTTTTGCCCTCCTAGAGAATTGGCTTATGTAAGGTTTATACTGTGTGGCAGATACTTTATCTGCAACCTATCTGCCGCAGGTATCTGCAACGCTCCAACTATTTATCAACTAGTGCATTACACGCGTTTGGTTGCAGGTGGCAGATGTTTTCATGTTTTTTCAACTTTATAGTAGGAGGATTACGCATCAAAATTAGGGTCACAACCGTAAGTCATAAAACAGATTCACCTCTGTGCCCTCTGTGTACTCTGTGGTGAAAACAGTGCAGACATGAATAAGATTCACTTCTGCGGCCTATATGGTGAATAAATTCAGAACGTTATAGGAAAGTAAAAGAATAACTTCCACGCGAGTGAAGGTTTTCTTTTACTTTTCTTTTTTTATAATAGCTGCAATCATAAAGTAGCTTACTTTTGTTCTTTCTCTATATATTGTATAATCTAAAATAACTAGTGATGCAAAAAATGAATAAAAATGGATTTAGCCAATGTGCCGGAGCGTACATTGAGCGTTTGCGAAAAGAAGGGCGATATTCTACCGCTCATGTTTATAAGAATGCTCTTTTTTCTTTTAGTAAGTTTTGTGGAACAGGTAACATATCGTTCAGGCAAGTCACCCGGGAATGTTTACGATGCTATGGACAGCATCTTTACGAGTCCGGGTTAAAACTCAATACGGTTTCTACTTATATGCGTATGTTACGTAGTATCTATAATCGGGGAGTAGAAGCGGGAAGTGCCCCTTATGTTCCCCGGTTGTTTCATGATGTCTATACAGGCGTGGATATCCGGCAAAAGAAAGCATTGCCTGTGACCGAATTGCACAAACTACTGTATGAGGACCCGAAATCCGAACGTTTGCGTCGTACGCAGACGATTGCAGCTCTGATGTTTCAGTTTTGTGGAATGTCATTTGCGGATTTGGCGCATTTGGAGAAATCGGCTTTAGACCGGAATGTGCTTCAATATAACCGTATCAAGACTAAAACACCTATAAGCCTGGAAATTCTGGAAAGTGCAAAAGAGATGATGAATCAGCTTCGAAGCAATAAAACTGCTCTTCCTGATTGTCCCGACTATTTATTCGATATTCTGCATGGTGATAAGAAGCGGAAAGATGAAAAAGCATATAAAGAATATCAGTCTGCTCTTCGTCGTTTTAATAATTCTTTGAAGGATTTGGCGAGAGTGTTGCGCTTGAATTCGCCCGTCACTTCATATACCTTCCGACATTCTTGGGCCACTACTGCTAAGTATCGCGGAGTTCCGATTGAAATGATTAGTGAATCGTTGGGACACAAATCTATTAAAACCACACAAATATATCTGAAAGGCTTTGGATTAAGAGAACGCACAGAAGTAAATAGAAAGAATTTATCTTACGTTAGAAATTACAATGTAAGTAGGTAATAGATAGGCAAAACTTTAATAATCAGTATTTAAATGTATCTGTTACTTCTTAGGTAACGGAATCAAATGTGACGCAAAGATATACAAAAATATAAATAGCAAACAAATATTCCCCCATTTTTTTTCGTTTTATCTGATGCATACGGCAAAAAAAAATCCGAACATGAAATAATCATATCTTCATGCCCTATGATTTATATGTCCTGTCTTAAAAAGAATTTTCCCCTTCGCCAAAGGCAAAAACTCTTCTATTACTGTAATTGTCGATGTTTTTCTCTATTCTCATTCCGATTGGTCTTGGTTGTGTGTTTACTGTTACCTAAGAAGTAACAGAATTATATAAGGTAAAAATAGTGGATTAATCAAAAAAGTTTTGAGAATATCTCTATTTAAAAGTATAACATACAAATAAAGATGAAACAAACTAAAGCGGCTTTTAGGAATAAGCCATTTATTTCGTTAAAAGGTAGTATTCTATTTCTGATACTCATTCCGATGAGCGGTCTGGTTCACGCGCAATATTCCATGGGAACAACGGGGCAGTTGATGATACCTACCGCTGAAATGCAGGAGACCGGTACATTTATGGGAGGAGTCAATTTCTTGCCCGAGCAAGTTACTCCATCGGTTTTCAGTTTTCCTACCATGAACTATTTTGTAGATATGACTCTTTTCTCTTTTATCGAATTCACTTACCGGATGACATTACTCAAAATGACAACCGGTACAGGCAGAACGGGTTATCATAATCAGGACCGTTCTAATACGATTCGTATTCGTCCGCTAAAAGAAAGTCGCTATTTCCCAGCTGTTGTGATTGGTGGAGATGATCTTTTGACGGAGAAGAAGACTCCGTATTGGGGAGCTTATTATGGTGTGTTGACAAAGACTATCGGGTTTCGTTCGGGAGACCAATTGGCTGTAACGGCCGGATGGTATATTCATCAAGGTGATTGTCGTGTATTTAATAAAGGACCTTTCGGAGGTGTCCGCTATACGCCTTCTTTTTGCAAAGAATTGAAGTTGATGGTGGAATATGATACGCGTGGATGGAATATGGGTGCTGCCATGCGCTTTTGGAAGCATTTGTCCGTCAATGTGTTTACTCGTGAATTTACATGTGTTTCCGCCGGTCTGCGGTATGAATGTACATTAATGCATTAAAAGAAGATGAAAAGGATTGTTAGTGTGACCGCTGTTTTTCTCTGTGGTATTTCTTTGTTACAGGCACAGCCTGTTCGTGTGAGTGAGACACTGAAAGAGTTGGATATGGAGAATATTTCAGTTGTGGAGAAAAGGGACACGATAACTGCGGCTTTTGAGACCTCTGCTTATAGAGGTATTTATAATGGAATCGGTATTGCCATACGCCATTTGGTTATTATACCGGAAATACCGACTTTGCAGCTACTTATATTAGATAATGCCTTACCACAATTATGCATAACCATCCCTGCAGAATTGATTCAAAAATATCAGTCCGGTGAATGTGCGTTGGATGAAGTGTATCGTAAGATGGGGATAACTACTTCTACCGAAACTGCTGTACGGCAGCTGAAAGGCGTAAAACGAAAAGAAAGTTCTTTCGGTAAGGTCGATTTGGTAGTATATCCCAACGTGATGTTAGTCAATAATGTAACTTATAAGTTGTATAAAGCGGCTCTCGAGTTGCAACCTGCCGTGGAAATGCAATTATGGAAAGGCGCCTCGCTACGGATGCAGGTTTCTTTGCCTATTGTAAGTAATGAAGATGGCAAGTGGAACTGCGTTCGCCTGGGATACATGACTTTTCGTCAGGATTTTCGCTTGGCTAATCATTGGAAAGGATACCTCACAGGCGGTAGTTTCTCGAATGACCGTCAAGGACTTGCAGCAGGCATCGGCTATTTTTCAGCAAATGGTCGGTGGACGGTAGAAGGTGGAGGAGGAATAACCGGCTCTGCTCATTTCTATGGTAGCGAATGGAAAATGAGTCAATGGAAAAGAGTCAATGGACAAATTAGTGTAGGATATTATATTCCGGAAGTGAATACCTTGGTGAAAGTAGAAGGAGATCGCTTTATTTATGGCGATTATGGAGTACGCGGAACTCTTTCACGCTACTTCGGCGAATATATTGTAGGTATATATGGTATGTATACAAATGGAGCAACGAATGCAGGATTCAACTTTTCTATTCCATTACCGGGAAAGAAACGCAGGCGACATCTGCTACAGGTAATGCTTCCCGAATATTTTGCTTTTCAGTATGATATGCGTAGCGGAAATGAATATGCCCATCGTTCGTTGGGCGAAAGTTATAGTGTTGAACCTAAGTCGGCAGAGAATTCACATTTCTGGCAGCCGGATTATATTCGATATTATTTGATTAAAACGAGTGAGAAGTGAAACATGATTGATATTTTAACTAGTATTTTTAACAAATTTGAAACATTATGAAAAGTGTAAAATGGTTTTATGTGGGTGCCATGGCAATAGCCTTGGGTATGTTAACTTTTGCGACAGTAGCCTGTCACGATGATGATGACGATCCGAAACCGGCAGAAGGGGAAGTAATTGAAACTCCAAAACCGGTAGTGGAGTATTACATTATGGGTACGGTGACTTCCGGAGGAACAGCAATGAATGGGGTAAAGGTAAAAGTGGGTAGTAAAAATTACACAACCGACTCGAATGGTAAGTTCTCTGTTACAGAAAGTGCTACAGGTACTTATAGTATTGAAGCGTCTTCTAATGGATATCTTTCACAAAAAACGTCAGTTGTCATTGCAGACAATGCGGAGAATCGTAGTGTGGTAACGGTAGCTTTGGCTTTGACAAAGGAGAGTCCGAAAGAGACTGTGTCGATAACGGCAGCAGAAGAAACTAAGGTAGAGGATAAGAGTGAATCGAATCTGGCAATTGAAGAGCCGGGAGAAGTTGCTCCGGAAGAAGTGGTAGAGGATAAACCACTCGTGAAAGTCGAATTGGCAATACCGGCAGGTGCAATTGAGGCAACAGGAGACAATGCAGAAATTGTTAAAGATGGTAAAGTAGACATCAGTGTAACAACCTTTGTTCCTGCTCCAGAAGAAGTGACTACTGAAGTGAAGGCTGAGGACGTGAATCAAGATGTAGCTAAAAGCATACCTTTAGCTGCTGCTAAATTTGAACCGTCTGGGTTGAAATTTACAAAAAAGGTTACGATTTCTATTCCTAACCCTATCCCTGGAATAACATTCGCTGATGCTGATATGATACTTACTTATCAGAATCCAGATACAGGAGAATGGGGAGATGCAAAAGATAATAAGGGAAATGTAATTAAAAATATATCTTCTACTACAGAAAATGGAGCTGTCACTGCATATACAGCCGATGTCGATCACTTCTCTGCTTATGCTATAGAGAATAAAGTATACAGCAAGATTAGTAATGAAACTGTGACAACTAATATTCTAGGACAAGCTAGTCGTGATAATAGCGAGAATGCTAAAGCGGTGACTGGCATTGAATTGAAATATAAGGAAAAGTCTGGTTGGGACTATGATAAGAATGATGCTGCTCTTGTTGCTGAAGTAAAATCGCAATTAGGAGCTGGTGCTAGTGCTGAAGATACAAAAACGGTGAATGCAATGGTTGCTTTCATGAAAACTCGTATGTTCTCATTAATGGGATCGGTATCTGGCATTACGGAAACTGAACGTGTTTATAACACTGTAAATGTAAACGGATACACCACTATGAGTTATACTTGCTATGCAAAAGCTCGTACTACCACATTGACGGCTAATGTAAAGTTTAATGGTCAAAACAAGACGGTTTCGATTACAGCAACTCGTTATACCGGAACGGATCATCAATATAAGACGGTTACTTATAATCCGACACATAGCGGCGGTAAGGGTGGTAGTATTTAAGATGTTTTATAGTAAGGGGCTTGGATTCGTTTGTAGCATTGAATCCCTGCCTTAGCCGATTAGGAAAAAGTACAGAGGTACATCTTTACCTAATCGGGGCCACGCATCAGATTTTATTTTGATGCACATTTCCCTGAATATCAACTGTCTGTGAAGATCGTTGATATGATTTGAAACGATTCATTGAATCGATATGTAATATTTTTAATAAAACCCTTTTGAATATGTTCCTTTTTTAATAAACCCTTTGGGGCATGTTCATATAGAGTATAGAGGGAGGAGATCACTGTGAAGCGGTCTCCTCTTTTGCTTTTTGAAAATATTGTATTACGCGAAGTAGTATTGCTAAAATCTGTCTTCCTTGGAGTGTTATTATATTCTTTTTGACTAGATTTGACTAGAAGTAATACCCTAAATTCACAAAACAACTTCCTTTGTCCGTCTGATTGGAGTATCCCAACGATATTTCCAATGGTCCGAAGATGCTGTCCATTCCATAACCTGCACTAACACCGAATAATTGCTTGCCTTTCAATATATCGAAGAAATTACTATCCGTTAGCCCGTAGTTACCCGTCAGCGTGAGATAATGAATGGCTCCCATACGTTGTCTGAACTTAATAGACGCAATCATGATGGTGTTATCCATCAATTCCAGATTGGTGACCCCGGCAAATGGTAATTGCTGTGGAATATAGAAACCGGGTACGTCACCGCCAATGGCATTTTGCAGCGGATAAGGAAAATCTCTTCCGATCAGGATACGTCCATAAATGGAAGGAATGACGGAGAAACGGCGGGTCACAGGGATGACACTTGCCCACGAAGCATTCAATGCTGAAAATGGAGCATGGTCGTTGTATTGTGCCATGTTATCCGTATAAAGCGAATAGGCAGCTCTGAAGTCACTTCCTTTAGAAGGGAAGCGTCCTTTATCGTATGTATTATATTGCACTTGGGCAAAATAACTTAGAAAATGTTCCGATTCCACTTTCAGATCGGAGATTTCAGGTTTCTTGAACAGGAAATCTTTGTACTTGTAGTATTCAAAACGCAGACCGAGTCCGAAGCGGAAATTCTTGTACCATACATCGGAGAAACCGAATTCTGCCAGATGATATTTATACGTTGTATTATAGGCACGGTCACCTTCCTCGTAAATGTTGATATCGTTGTATTGGAACATATACGAGAAGTTGAAATTACGTTGCTGCATCGGTTCTAGCGTATAGTCTATGCGGGCAGCATATCGTTTACCCAATCGACCGGTAAGAGCCAGGCGGGAAGGAATATGAGTTTTGAGGTCTGCCGTTGCATTCACCAACAAAGACGCGATTTCTTCCGAATCGAAACGGATGCCCAGATTGATTCTTCTTTCGTATTTTTCCTGCAACAGGAAGTTGAGGTGATAACCTTCAGGAGTCTCTTTCAATGTATAGCTGGCACTGGAATAGGATTGGCTGCCACGTAATTGATACAAGGCCTGTTCTATTTGTTGAGTGGTAATGTCACTGTTTTCTTTCAGATTACATTTCTTCATCAGCCATTTTTTATCATCCACCTCTACACCGGAAAATGAGATGTCCGTCACATAAACTGTGCGTGCATTGGAAAGAGAAGAATAAGGGCCATGTTGCTTCGGAGTATAATCTTCGGCTATTCCTATCTTCTTTTTCAAGGCAAGCAACGAATTCCATTGTTCTTTAGCCGCTTCTTCGCCTCTTCGCATCAGAGTGTCGATGGCTGCCGGGGTAAAACTGGCAGATGAATATCCCTCCACATTGACACGGATATAAGTGTCTGTGAGGTCTACATTCTTTTCGTGGTTAGACTGGCAGGTGATGTCTACAATCTGTCCCAGAATATCGGGGACGCTGTTGAGCTTGTCAGCCTTCTTCAAAGCATTCTGCACGTCTACTCCGATAATAATATCGGCTCCCATGGCTTTCACAACATCTGCCGGATAGTTGTTTACAATGCCGCCGTCCACTAATACCATGCTGTCTTGCCGTACCGGAGTGAATACACCCGGAATAGCCATACTGGCACGCATAGCGGTTGAGAGTATTCCGTCATGGAATACAATTTGCTCTCCATTGACAACATTGGCTGCCACACAAGCAAAAGGAATGGGAAGTTTATTGAAGTCGATGGAGTCATGATACCCCACAGTGAGATCTGAAAATAGGTTAGCCAGATTTTGCCCTTTCATGAGTCCTCCGGCAGCAGCATCCTTGGGAGTTTTGGTGAAAGGGATAGAGACTGTATATTTTTCAGACCGCTCACGATCAGTCAATGACATGGCACTTCGTTTGATACGGTCGCTCAACAGGAATGTCCAATCTTGTTTTCGTACCATGCTGTCCAATTGTTCCGTAGTATAACCGATGGCATACAGACCACCTACGATAGCTCCCATACTGGTGCCGGCTATATAGTCAATAGGAATTCCGGCTTCCTCAATTACTTTCAGTGCTTTGATGTGTGCCATTCCTTTGGCACCGCCACCGCTTAGAACGACACCTACCTTTTTCCTTTGCTCTTGAGAATGCAAAGAAAAAGGCAATAAGATGCCAATTGATAAAACTAATGTTGAAAAGATTTGTTTTTTCATTAGGATGTGGTCTAGTGTTGATGTTTAATATAATACAAATGTAGAGCATAATTTGTTTAGTTGTTGAAATAGGAACTAAAAAAAATGTTCCAAAAGTCGGAAATGTGGATTTTTTCTACACCATACAGTGAATTTCCACACTTTCTGCAAAACGAAGAAATATCTAATGCTTTGATTTTAAGCAAATAATGCAGCTAACGCATTTTTGGTATATGAGTTGTAAATAAGGATATAGAACAAACATAAGTTAAATTAAATAATAAGATTCGATATGAGATTATTCTTTTCGAAACATGAGTTGAAACTGAGGAGAAAGAGAACCATTGCTGCTATTATATGTATGGTAGTTGTGTTGGGTGTGTACTGGATACTGACCCGACCTCAGAAGGCTGCGCCGGAAATGCCGACAGTCATTGTTGAACCGGTAGTGAAAGACGACGTAGAGATATACGGGGAATATGTGGGGCGTATTCGTGCCCAACAGTTCGTCGAGGTACGTGCCCGTGTGGAAGGTTATCTGGAAAATATGCTTTTTGCCGAAGGTACATATGTCAATAAGAATCAGGTTTTGTTTGTAATCAACCAGGACCAGTATCGTGCCAAAGCAGATAAAGCCAGAGCACAATTGAAAAAAGACGAAGCGCAGGCTTTGAAAGCGGAACGTGATTTAAAACGTATCCGTCCGTTGTTTGAACAGAACGCTGCAAGCCAGTTGGACTTGGATAATGCGGAAGCTGCATATGAAAGTGCCGAGGCAACGGTAGCCATGAGCGAGGCGGATTTGGCACAGGCTGAACTGGAATTGGGTTATACCATTGTTCGTTCGCCCTTATCGGGACACATTAGTGAAAGAAATGTGGACTTGGGTACATTAGTCGGTCCCGGAGGAAAATCATTGCTTGCTACCATTGTGAAGAGTGATACAGTGTTGGTGGATTTCAGTATGACAGCACTCGATTATTTGAAGAGTAAAGAAAGAAACATTAATTTGGGACAGCAGGATTCCACCCGTTCCTGGCAGCCGAATATTACCATTACATTGGCGGATAATACCGTCTATCCATTTAAAGGATATGTGGATTTTGCCGAACCGCAAGTCGATCCTCAAACCGGAACTTTCTCTGTACGTGCAGAAATGCCGAATCCGAAACAAGTATTGTTGCCGGGACAATTTACAAAGGTAAAGTTGTTGCTGGATGTTCGTGAAGGTGCACTGGTTGTTCCGATGAAAGCCGTTACCATCGAAAAGGGTGGAGCATATATTTATACCATGCGCAAAGATAATGCGGTAGAGAAACGTTTTATCGAATTAGGACCGGAAGTCGGGAATAATGTGGTGGTAGAAAGAGGACTGGCAGAAGGAGAAATGGTGGTTGTAGAAGGGTTCCATAAGTTGACTCCGGGCATGAAAGTACGGGTCAGTGATCCGGAAGCCGAAGCTGGGGACAGTATAACTACGACAAAAAATGAAGTGACCGGAGTAAAAGAAAACACTACCGGAACGAAGGATAACGCGAAAGGAGAATAAACGATGAAAGTTACTTTTTTTATAGATAGGCCGGTCTTCTCGGCTGTAATCTCCATCGTGATTGTGATTGTCGGCATTATTGGTCTGACGATGCTTCCGGTGGATCAATATCCGCAGATTACCCCTCCGGTGGTGAAGATCAGCGCATCCTATCCGGGTGCCAGCGCACTTACCGTGTCGCAGGCGGTAGCCACTCCGATTGAGCAGGAAATCAATGGTACGCCGGGTATGCTTTATATGGAATCAAACAGTTCTAACTCCGGAGGTTTTTCGGCAACGGTCACTTTTGACGTATCTGCCGATCCGGATTTGGCAGCTGTTGAGATTCAGAACCGTGTGAAACTGGCGGAATCCCGTCTGCCGGCGGAAGTCATTCAGAATGGTATTTCGGTAGAAAAACAGGCTCCCAGTCAGTTGATGACGCTTTGTTTGACTTCTACTGATCCGAAGTTCGACGAAATTTATTTGAGTAACTTTGCTACTATCAATGTGCTCGATGTAATTCGCCGTATTCCTGGGGTTGGACGTGTATCTAATATCGGTAGCCGCTATTATGCGATGCAGATATGGGCGCAACCCGATAAGTTGGCAAACTTTGGACTGACCGTGCAGGATTTACAGAATGCATTGAAGGATCAGAACCGTGAATCAGCGGCCGGTGTATTGGGACAACAACCGGTGCAGGGACTGGATATTACCATTCCTATTACGACTCAAGGACGTTTGTCTACCGTAGGGCAGTTTGAAGATATTGTAGTGCGTGCCAATGCCAACGGATCTATTATCAGGTTGAAAGACGTGGCGCGTGTATCGTTGGAGGCTTCTTCTTATAACACGGAAAGTGGTATCAACGGCGAGAATGCCGCTGTTCTTGGCATTTATATGTTGCCGGGAGCAAATGCGATGGAAGTAGCCGAGAGAGTAAAAGAGGCTATGGATGAGATTAGCAAGAATTTTCCGGAAGGATTGAGCTATGAGATTCCGTTCGATATGACGACTTATATTTCCGAATCTATTCATGAAGTATATAAGACGTTGTTTGAAGCGTTGGTATTAGTTGTATTGGTGGTTTATCTATCCTTGCAAAGCTGGCGTGCAACGTTGATTCCGGTAGTGGCGGTGCCTATTTCATTGATCGGTACTTTCGGATTCATGTTGATTTTCGGTTTCTCGCTGAATATACTGACATTACTAGGATTGATTCTTGCCATCGGTATTGTTGTGGATGATGCGATTGTGGTGGTGGAAGGCGTAGAACATATCATGGAAACGGAACATCTAAGCCCATACGAAGCAACGAAGAAAGCGATGAACGGACTTGCTAGTGCTTTGATTGCCACATCACTGGTATTGGCGGCAGTGTTCGTTCCGGTTAGTTTTTTAAGTGGGATTACAGGGCAGTTGTATCGCCAGTTTACGGTGACGATTGTGGTGTCCGTACTTATTTCTACGGTAGTGGCTCTGACATTGAGCCCGGTGATGTGTTCATTGATTCTGAAGCCGGATAACGGAAAGAAAAAGAATATCGTTTTCCGGAAGATTAATGAATGGCTGGGTATCGGTAGCAATAAATATGTGGCTGCTGTGACTCGTACGATCAAGCATCCTCGCCGGGTTTTGAGTGCTTTTGGTATGGTGTTGATCGCTATTATGCTGATTCACCGCATTATTCCGACCAGTTTCTTGCCTGTAGAAGACCAGGGATATTTCAAAATTGAATTGGAACTGCCGGAAGGAGCTACTTTGGAACGTACCCGTATCGTAACAGAACGTGCCATTGCTTATTTGGAGAAGAATCCATATATCGAATATATACAGAATGTAACGGGAAGTAGTCCGCGTGTCGGAAGTAACCAGGGACGTGCTGAACTGACGGTGATCCTGAAACCTTGGGAAGAGCGGAAGAGTACCACTATTGAGAAGATTATGGATACGGTGGAAAAACATTTGAGGGAATATCCCGAATGTAAAGTCTATCTGTCCACTCCTCCGGTTATTCCGGGACTGGGTAGCTCGGGAGGTTTTGAAATGCAATTGGAAGCTCGTGGAGAAGCCACTTTCGATAATTTGGTAGACGCGGCAGATACATTAATGTACTACGCATCCAAACGCAAAGAGCTGGCTGGTCTGTCATCTTCTTTGCAGTCGGAAATACCACAACTCTATTTCGATGTAGACCGTGACAAAGTAAAGATGCTGGGTGTGCCACTGGCTGATGTGTTCTCTACCATGAAGGCTTATACCGGTTCGGTGTATGTGAACGACTTTAATATGTTCAACCGTATATATAAGGTTTACATTCAGGCGGAAGCTCCTTACCGGGAACACAAAGACAATATCAATCTGTTCTTCGTGAAAGCCTCCAATGGAGCGATGGTACCGTTGACTTCTTTAGGAAATGCCTCCTATACCACAGGACCGGGAAGCATTAAACGTTTCAATATGTTTACTACGGCCGTTATTCGTGGAGCAGCTGCGCAAGGATATAGTTCCGGACAGGCAATGGAGATCATGGAGCAGATTGCCCGTGACCATCTTCCCGATAATATCGGTCTTGAATGGAGTGGCCTTTCTTATCAGGAGAAGCAGGCGGGAGGTCAGACAGGTATGGTGATGGCATTGGTATTCCTGTTCGTTTTCCTTTTCCTTGCTGCGCAATACGAAAGTTGGACAGTGCCTATTGCCGTGTTGCTTTCTTTACCTGTTGCCGCTTTGGGGGCCTATTTAGGAGTCTGGGTTTGCGGATTGGAGAACGACGTCTATTTCCAGATTGGTCTGGTAATGTTGGTGGGACTTGCCGCTAAGAACGCGATTTTGATTGTAGAGTTTGCAAAAGTACAGGTAGATAAAGGTGAAGACCTGGTGCAGTCGGCTATCTATGCAGCCAAATTGCGTTTCCGTCCGATTTTGATGACTTCTCTCGCATTCGTACTCGGTATGCTTCCGATGGTATTGGCAAGCGGTCCGGGGTCGGCAAGCCGGCAGGCAATCGGTACAGGTGTATTTTTCGGAATGATATTTGCCATTGTATTCGGTATCATTCTTGTGCCGTTCTTCTTTGTGATGGTGTATAAAACAAAGTCGAAAATTTTAAAACATAAGAAATAATGAAACGAAAGAAACTATATATTGCTATCCTGTTACTTGCCGGAGTCTTGACTTCCTGCAAGGTAGGGAAAAGTTATGTCCGTCCTGATCTTCATTTGCCCGACAGCTTGGAAAGAGCGCAAGACTCGATCAGCTTCGGCGACCAGGACTGGAGGGATATTTATACGGATGCTACCTTGAGAAGCCTGATAGAACGTGCACTGGATCATAACAAGGATATGTTGATTGCCGCTGCCCGTGTGAAAGAAATGGCAGCACAGAAACGTATTTCCACCGCTGCGTTACTTCCGGATATCAAAGGAAAAGTAACGGCAGAACGTGAACTCGAAAATCATGGAGGAGATGCTTTCAAGAGATCAGAGACCTTTGAAGCACAATTTCTCGTTTCATGGGAACTCGATCTTTGGGGAAATCTGCGCTGGGCACGTTCGGCCAGTATTGCCGAATATCTGCAATCTATCGAGGCGCAACGCGCATTGCGGATGACGATTGTTGCTGAAGTGGCACAGGCTTACTATGAATTGGTTGCTTTAGATACAGAACTGGACATCGTAAAGCAAACATTAAAAGCCCGTGAAGAAGGAGTACGTCTGGCACGTATCCGGTTTGCCGGCGGATTGACTTCCGAGACTTCCTATCGACAGGCACAGGTGGAATTGGCGCGTACGGCAACTTTGGTTCCTGACCTCGAACGTAAAATCTCCCTGAAAGAAAACGATATTGCTTATCTTGCCGGTGAATATCCTAATAAGATAGCCCGTTCCCGTTTGCTTCAGGAATTCAACTCTCCAGAAACACTTCCTGTTGGGTTGCCGTCTACATTATTGGAACGTCGTCCCGACATCCGTCAGGCAGAGCAGAAATTGATTGCTGCCAATGCGAAAGTGGGAGTGGCTTATACAAATATGTTCCCGCGTCTTGCCCTGACAGGTGGTTTCGGTAGTGAAAGTACTTCTTTGTCGGAACTCCTGAAATCTCCATACGCAGTGATGGAAGGAGCTTTGCTGACTCCGATTTTTGGTTGGGGAAAGAATCGTGCGGCATTGAAAGCAAAAAAGGCAGCTTATGAGGCTGAAGTACATAGTTATGAAAAAGCCGTACTGGAAGCTTTCAAGGAAACACGCAATGCGATTGTCAACTTCAACAAGATCAAGGAAGTGTACGAACTTCGTGCCAATCTGGAACGTTCGGCCAAGAGCTACATGGACCTGGCACAACTGCAATACATCAATGGGGTTATTAATTATCTGGACGTATTGGATGCCCAACGTGGATATTTTGATGCACAGATTGGGTTGAGTAATGCTATCCGTGACGAGTTGATTGCGGTAGTTCAACTCTATAAGGCTCTTGGTGGAGGCTGGGAACAAAATCCCTAGAATTATCATATCGATTCACTCATTGAAGAAAACGTAAAGGCTATCTCCTACACCGGGAGGTAGCCTTAATTTTTCTTTCTTCTTCCTTTTGTCTTAAAAACAACAACAGAAGAATTTTCATAATTCGGAAAAAAGTGCGAAATTTGCAACGCTTTTCAAGTTTGACAAGAAACTTACTAACACCTTTAAATAAAAAAATTAAAGAAAATGACTAAAAGTGCATTGCAAATCGCAAGGGCTGCTTACCAGCCCAAACTTCCGAAAGCATTGGCATCAGGAGCTGTTAAGGCTGTAGCAGGTGCTGCTACTCAATCTGTAGCCGATCAGGAAGCTATCAAAGCATTATTCCCGAACACGTATGGAATGCCGTTGATTACATTCGAAGCTGGTGAAGCTGTTGCTCTTCCCGCTATGAACGTAGGTGTAATTCTTTCCGGTGGTCAGGCTCCGGGCGGACACAATGTAATCTCCGGTTTGTTCGACGGTATCAAGAAATTGAACCCGGAAAACAAATTATATGGTTTTATCCTGGGTCCTGGTGGTCTGGTAGATCACAACTATATGGAACTGACTGCTGATATTATCGACGAATACCGTAACACAGGTGGTTTCGATATCATCGGTTCCGGACGTACGAAGCTGGAAGCTGAAAGCCAGTTCGAAAAGGGATATGAAATCATCAAAGAACTTGGCATCAAAGCATTGGTTATCATTGGTGGTGACGACTCTAATACAAACGCTTGTGTATTAGCTGAATACTATGCTGCTAAGAAGTATGGTGTACAGGTAATCGGTTGCCCGAAAACAATCGACGGTGACTTGAAGAACGATATGATTGAAACTTCTTTCGGTTTCGATACAGCATGTAAGACTTATGCAGAAGTAATCGGTAACATCCAACGTGACTGTAACTCTGCACGTAAATACTGGCACTTCATCAAGTTGATGGGTCGTTCGGCTTCTCACATCGCACTGGAATGTGCTTTGCAGGTACAGCCTAACGTGTGTATCGTGTCTGAAGAAGTAGAAGCTAAAGATATGTCTTTGGACGATGTAGTGACTTACATCGCTAAAGTGGTAGCTGACCGTGCCGCACAGGGAAACAACTTCGGTACTGTATTGATTCCGGAAGGATTGGTAGAATTCATTCCTGCCATGAAACGCCTGATTGCTGAATTGAACGACTTCCTGGCTGCTAATGCTGAAGAATTCGGTCAGATTAAGAAATCTCACCAACGTGATTATATCATCCGTAAACTTTCTCCGGAAAACTCTGCTATCTACGCAAGTCTGCCGGAAGGTGTTGCCCGCCAGTTGACTTTGGATCGTGACCCGCACGGAAACGTTCAGGTATCACTGATCGAAACAGAAAAACTGTTGTCTGAAATGGTAGCTACTAAGTTGGCTGCATGGAAAGAAGAAGGCAAGTATGTTGGTAAATTTGCTGCTCAACACCACTTCTTCGGTTATGAAGGACGTTGTGCTGCTCCGTCAAACTTTGACGCTGACTATTGCTACTCTCTGGGTTACACAGCCTCTATGTTGATTGCTAACGGTAAGACTGGTTATATGTCTTCTGTACGCAACACAACTGCTCCTGCTGCCGAATGGATTGCTGGTGGTGTGCCTATCACTATGATGATGAATATGGAACGTCGCCACGGTGAAATGAAACCGGTTATCCAGAAAGCATTGGTGAAACTGGATGGCGCTCCTTTCAAGGCATTTGCTGCGCAACGTGATCGTTGGGCTATCGAAACGGATTATGTATATCCGGGTCCGATCCAGTACTTCGGTCCTACAGAAGTTTGCGACCAGGCAACTAAGACTTTGCAGCTGGAACAAGCTAAATAAATACACTTCAGAGCAGTTGTTGATGTAACAGTTGCAATAACAGCTGCAATGAAAGATTCTTTCAGGCACGGATTACACGGACTACACGGTTTATAAGAAATAACTAAAAAACCGTGTTAATTCGCGTAATCCGTGCCTATCTCTAAAAACATTGATCGTTTAAAGTAAATGCCGCAACGCAACAACCCGATGTCTGCCGTACAGAAGAAAAGAACCGTTTCCACTACCAAGAAAAAGGGAACGACCTCTTCTTCCAAAACTTCCCGTACCTCAAAAAAGGAACAGATGAAGCATCGAACTGTGATGCCTGTCTGGATTCGTAACATTTTGGCAGTGATGATTGTTGGTTGTTTTTCCATTGCTTTCTATTATTTCTTTATCCGTCCTTATGCTTATCGATGGAAACCTTGCCATGGCTTAAAGGAATACGGAGTTTGTATCCCTGATGGATATGATATTCATGGTATTGACATTTCTCACTACCAGGGAAAGATTGACTGGAAAAGACTGTTGCAGAATAAAGAGACGGCTACTCCTTTGCATTTCGTTTTTATGAAAGCTACAGAAGGAGGAGATCATAACGACACAACCTTTGAGGCGAACTTCGCCAATGCCCGTAACCATGGATTTATCCGTGGTGCTTATCATTTTTATATTCCTGGTACGGATGCTTTGAAACAGGCGGACTTCTTTATTCGTACGGTGAAACTGGACACGGGTGATTTACCTCCCGTACTTGATGTGGAAGTGACCGGGCGGAAGGAAAAAAAGGAATTGCAGCAAGGCATTAAACGCTGGCTAGACCGGGTGGAATCTCATTATGGAGTGAAACCTATTCTTTATACTTCTTATAAATTTAAAACCCGTTATCTGGACGATTCCATCTTCAATACATACCCTTACTGGATTGCCCATTATTATGTTGACTCTGTAAAGTATCAGGGGAAATGGGACTTTTGGCAACATACTGATGTAGGAAGTGTTCCCGGTATCAAAGAAGACGTAGACCTGAACGTGTTCAATGGCTCGTTAGAGGAACTTAAAAAGCTGACAATTAAGTAACAGGTATTTCTTTTCCCAACAACTTATCTCTTCTCTCATTTGTTATAATCGTATTATTACTAAAAAAGATACGATTATGAACTTTGATATAGCTATTATTGGTGGTGGTCCTGCCGGGTACACAGCTGCCGAACGGGCAGGGGCCAACGGATTAAAAGCCGTTCTTTTTGAGAAAAAGGCAATGGGTGGAGTGTGTCTCAATGAGGGGTGTATTCCTACTAAAACTTTGTTATATTCTGCTAAAATACTGGATAGCATCAAAAGTGCTTCCAAATATGGCGTTTCTGCCGAATCTCCTTCGTTCGATTTATCCAAGATTATGAGCCGCAAAGACAAAACAGTGAAAATGTTGACGGGTGGCGTGAAGATGACTGTGAATTCTTACGGAGTGACGATCGTGGAGAAAGAAGCTTTTATAGAAGGAGAGAACGAGGGGATGATCCGCATCACCTGTGATGGAGAAACCTATTCCGTGAAATACTTGCTGGTATGTACCGGTTCCGATACAGTGATTCCTCCCATACCGGGATTGTCGGGAGTCAGTTATTGGACTTCCAAGGAGGCGTTGGAGATAAAAGAACTTCCCAAAACGCTGGTTATTATTGGCGGTGGAGTGATCGGGATGGAATTTGCTTCTTTCTTTAACAGCATGGGAGTAAAGGTGCATGTGGTAGAAATGATGCCGGAGATTTTGGGAGCGATGGATAAGGAAACGAGCGGTATGCTTCGCGCCGAATATGCCAAACGGGGAGTCACTTTCTATTTGAATACGAAAGTAGTGGAAGTGAACGCTCATGGAGTCGTGATAGAAAAAGAAGGAAAAGTTTCCACTATTGAAGCGGAGAAAATCTTGCTTAGTGTAGGCCGTAAGGCAAATTTATCCAGAGTGGGGCTGGACAAGCTGAATATAGAATTGCATCGGAACGGGGTCAAAGTAGATGAACATCTGTTGACTTCGCATCCCCGTGTATATGCTTGTGGGGATATTACAGGTTATTCTTTATTGGCACATACCGCTATTCGTGAAGCGGAAGTCGCTATCAATCATATCTTGGGAGTGGAAGACCGGATGAATTACGATTGTGTTCCGGGAGTTGTTTATACCAATCCCGAAGTGGCAGGAGTGGGAAAGACAGAAGAAGAACTGATAAAATCAGGACTTTCTTACCGTGTGTCCAAATTGCCGATGGCTTATTCCGGTCGGTTTGTAGCCGAGAATGAACAGGGAAACGGCCTTTGTAAACTGATTCAGGATGAAGAAGGGAAGATCATCGGTTGCCACATATTGGGAAATCCGGCGTCAGAACTTATTGTGATCGCAGGTATTGCTATTCAGAGAGGCTATACGGTGGAAGAATTTCAGAAGACTGTATTCCCGCATCCTACGGTCGGAGAGATTTATCACGAGATTATGTTTTAACTCTTATTCTGTCTGACCTATGATTCGATGTATCTATACTCCGTTTACTGATATTTACTTTCACTTGGCTGCAGAAGAATATCTGTTGAAGCAGGGAAATGAAGACATTTTCATGCTTTGGCAGGACACTCCTTCTGTGGTAATAGGGAAGCATCAGCGGTTACGGTCGGAAGTCGATCAGGAATGGGCGGAACGGGAGCAGGTACATGTTGCCCGTCGTTTTTCCGGTGGGGGAGCAGTGTACCATGATTTGGGCAATGTCAATCTGACTTTTATAGAAACGACTCCCCGCTTGCCGGAGTTTGTCACGTATTTGCAGCGGACGTTGGATTTCCTGAACTCTATGGGACTGATGGCAACAGGAGGCGAACGATTGGGGATTTATCTGAATGGATTGAAAATATCAGGAAGTGCGCAATGCCTGTACAAGGATCGGGTATTGTATCATTGCACGCTATTGTATGATACGGACCTTACAGCGTTGCATCAAGCATTGAATCCGGAACCGATGGTCGATGATGAAACGTTGTCGTCTGTATATGCTGTTCCTTCCGTTCGGAGTGAGGTAACTAATATTCGCAGGCATTTGTCGGTGGGGACTGTCACTGATTTTAAAGGAAAGGCTTTTCAGTATTTCAGTAAGTCGCAATCTGTCAGTGCTTTCACTAAGGAGGAGATAGAAGCCATCAATCAGCTCCGGGAAGAGAAATATATTCAGAAAGAGTGGATATATAGCCGTTGATGTACAGTTTGTACCGATTGGCATCCGGTTAAAATTTACTTAACTTAAAACTTTCTATTTCAGCCCATTGTTGTAATATATCTAAGGTTGAATAATAAAATTATTGTCTATGTCAAAATTCGAAATAAAAATGCCTAAGTTAGGCGAGAGTATAACCGAAGGGACCATTGTCTCTTGGTCTGTAAAGGTGGGTGACATGATTCAGGAAGACGATGTGCTTTTTGAAGTGAATACTGCTAAAGTAAGTGCAGAAATCCCTTCTCCCGTAGCGGGAAAAGTGGTGGAGATTTTATATAAGGAAGGTGACACCGTTGCTGTAGGAACAGTTGTCGCTATTATTGATTTGGATGGCGAAGAATCATCCGGTACGGAGCCGGCAAGCGAAGGTGCCACAAACGAAGGAGCTGATGCCAGTCAGGTTGCCGCTGATGTTTCCGGAACATCACAATCAGCAGCAGACATTGCTAAGAGTCAATCAGTGAATACTGCATCAACCCCCGTTGATACATCGAAACCCGTTGCTGTTGAGGAAGAACGTTGGTATTCTCCTGTTGTGATTCAGTTGGCGCGGGAAGCTAAGATTCCGAAAGAAGAGTTGGATGCTATACAAGGTACAGGTTATGAAGGGCGATTGAGTAAGAAAGATATAAAAGACTATATTGAAAAGAAAAAAAGAGGCGATATGGCTGAACCGAAGCCGACCTCTGCTGTTGCTGCTCCGGCTGCAAACAAACCGTCGGTGGTTGTTGCTCCCGAACCGATAACTCCGAAAACGTCTCCGGCTGCATCTGCCCCTGCTGCACAGTCGGCTGCTACTTCATCCAAATCGTCTGCTCCTGTTGCCATGCCTGGAGTTGAAGTGAAAGAGATGGATCGTGTTCGCCGGATTATTGCCGACCACATGGTTATGTCTAAGAAAGTATCTCCTCATGTAACCAATGTGGTAGAAGTAGACGTCACCAAACTGGTGCGTTGGCGCGAAAAGAATAAAGATGCTTTCTTCCGTCGCGAAGGAGTGAAGTTGACTTATATGCCTGTGATAACCGAGGCCGTAGCGAAAGCATTGGCAGCCTATCCTCAAGTGAATGTGTCGGTAGACGGATATAACATCCTCTTTAAGAAACATATCAATGTAGGTATTGCCGTCTCTCTGAATGATGGAAATCTGATTGTGCCTGTGGTGCATGACGCCGATCGTTTGAATCTGAACGGCCTGGCAGTTGCCATTGACTCTTTAGCCCTGAAAGCAAGGGATAATAAATTAATGCCGGAAGATATTGATGGCGGTACATTTACTATTACCAATTTCGGAACGTTCAAGAGCCTGTTCGGTACACCGATTATTAATCAGCCGCAGGTTGCTATTTTGGGAGTAGGGTATATCGAGAAGAAACCTGCTGTGATAGAAACACCGGAAGGCGATACGATTGCCATCCGTCATAAAATGTATCTGTCTTTGTCTTACGACCATCGGGTAGTAGATGGAATGTTGGGAGGTAACTTCCTCCACTTTATAGCCGACTACCTCGAAAACTGGCAAGGCTGATAACTGATTGTTTCACTCATTAAGAACTTCATTCACTATGAAAAAGAAATATGATATAAAAACGACAGATGTAGAAACCCTGAAAAAGTGGTATCATCTGATGACATTGGGGCGTGCTTTGGATGAAAAAGCACCGTCATACCTGCTGCAATCTTTGGGTTGGTCTTATCATGCTCCTTACGCGGGGCATGATGGTATTCAGCTTGCCATCGGTCAGGTATTCACTTTGGGCGAAGACTTCCTGTTTCCTTACTACCGCGATATGCTGACTGTACTTTCTGCCGGAATGACTCCGGAAGAAATCATCCTGAATGGTATCTCGAAAGCGACAGACCCGGGTAGCGGCGGACGTCACATGTCGAACCATTTCGCCAAACCGGAATGGCACATCGAAAACATTTCTTCCGCTACGGGAACGCATGACCTTCATGCGGCAGGTGTGGCGCGGGCAATGGTATATTATGGACATAAAGGAGTCGCCATCACTTCTCACGGAGAATCTGCCACTTCCGAAGGATTTGTATATGAGGCTATCAATGGCGCCAGCCTTGAACGTCTTCCTGTGATTTTTGTGATACAGGACAACGGATATGGTATCTCTGTCCCTAAATCGGAACAGACAGCCAACCGCAAAGTAGCCGAGAACTTCTCCGGTTTCAAGAACCTGAAAATCATCTATTGCAATGGAAAAGATGTATTCGATTCGATGAATGCCATGACCGAAGCTCACGAATATGCAAGGGAAACCCGTAACCCGGTGATTGTGCAGGCCAATTGTGTTCGTATCGGTTCCCATTCCAACTCGGATAAACATACCCTGTACCGGGATGAGAACGAACTGGAATACGTAAAAGATGCCGATCCGCTAATGAAATTCCGCCGGATGTTGTTGCGTTACAAACGCCTGACGGAGGAAGAGTTGCAACAGATCGAAGCTGACGCAAAGAAAGAACTGTCGGCTGCCAACCGAAAAGCGTTGGCTGCTCCCGATCCTGATCCTAAGAGCATCTACGATTTTGTGATGCCCGAACCTTATCAACCGCAAAAGTACAAAGAAGGTACTCATGAAGCAGAGGGCGAAAAGACCTTCCTGGTAAATGCCATTAACGAGACATTGAAAGCCGAATTCCGCTACAATCCCGATACGTTTATCTGGGGACAGGACGTAGCAAACAGAGAGAAAGGCGGTGTGTTTAATGTCACCAAAGGGATGCAGCAGGAATTCGGCGAAGCCCGTGTGTTCAGTGCGCCGATTGCCGAAGATTATATTGTAGGCACTGCCAACGGAATGAGCCGCTTTGATCCTAAAATCCATGTCGTGATAGAGGGAGCGGAGTTTGCTGATTACTTCTGGCCTGCCGTAGAACAATATGTAGAATGTACGCATGAGTATTGGCGCAGCAATGGTAAGTTTGCCCCGAATATAACGCTGCGGTTGGCTTCCGGAGGTTATATCGGTGGAGGGCTGTATCACTCTCAAAATATAGAAGGAGCTTTGACTACATTGCCGGGAGCACGAATTGTCTGCCCTTCTTTTGCCGATGATGCAGCCGGATTGTTACGTACTAGTATGCGCTCTAAGGGATTTACTTTGTTTCTTGAACCGAAAGCATTGTATAATTCGGTAGAAGCCGCCACCGTGGTGCCGGAAGACTTTGAAGTACCTTTCGGAAAAGCACGTATCCGCCGTGAGGGTACGGATTTGAGTATTATCACATACGGAAATACGACCCATTTCTGTCTGCATGCCGCCGAACGATTGGAGAAAGAGGGTGGTTGGAAAGTAGAAGTGATCGATATTCGTTCTCTGATTCCGCTGGATAAAGAGGCAATATTTGAATCGGTCAAGAAGACCAGCAAAGCATTGGTTGTACATGAAGATAAAGTATTCTCCGGTTTCGGTGCGGAGCTTGCAGCAATGATTGGTGAGGAAATGTTCCGTTATCTCGACGGACCGGTGCAGCGTGTCGGTTCTACGTTTACTCCCGTCGGTTTCAATCCGATACTGGAAAAAGAAATTTTGCCGGACGAAGCTAAGATATACGAAGCTGCACGGAAATTATTGGAATATTAAAAGATAAGAATGATGAAAAAGATAGGTTTGTTTTATGCTACCAAAGCCGAAAGAACGAGTTGGGTGGCAGAGAAAATACAGAAAGAGTTTGGTGAAGACAAGATAGAAGTAGTGCCTATCGAGCAGGCCTGGCAGAATGATTTTGCTGCTTATGACTGCTTCATTGTGGGTGCTTCCACTTGGTTTGACGGGGAACTTCCTACTTATTGGGACGAACTGTTGCCGGAACTCCGGACAATGAAATTGAAAGGTAAGAAGGTTGCTATCTTCGGTTTGGGAGATCAGATACGCTATCCGGAAAATTTTGCAGATGGAATCGGGTTGCTGGCAGAAGTCTTTGAAGGGGATGAGGCTACCTTGGTCGGTTTTACTTCTTCCGAAGGTTACACTTTCGAACATTCAAAGGCTTTACGTGGCGAGCAGTGGTGCGGGTTGGTTGTCGATTTGGATAATCAGTCTGAACAGGCGGAAAAGAAAATCAAAGCATGGTGCCAACAGGTCAAAAAAGAGTTCGCGTAACGACTTTATTTCTCTTTATAAGATAGTGACGCTATCCGATGCAAATAGTGACGGTATATGCTTGGGATAGCGTCACTATCCCAAGCGTATACCGTCACTATTTTTTTTCTGCATTAATCTGGAGTCTTACGCTTGTTTATAGCGTATATCGACTGCGATTTTTGCTTGCTTTCTTATATCTTTTAATGATAAGGGAGCTTTCTTTTTTAAAGATATTTGTTGGCTCTTATCCTTTATAAATAAATTTCACTTCTGCCCAACGATTCTTCTCTTTATAATGAACGAAAGTCAGTCCGTTCTTCTCCGCTTCTTCGCGGATGGCGGCAATGTCGTCTATATAAAATCCACTCATGTAGAGTTCGGAATTCGTATGCATACAGGCAACATATTGCTTCATATCATTTAGTAATATATTCCGGTTGATGTTGGCGATGATAACGTCGAAAGGTCCTTTTCCTACAAGCGACGAGGCATCTCCTTCTGATACGGCAATATCGTCTACGTGATTCAATTCGATGTTTTCGATGGAGTTTCGTACGCACCATTCATCAATGTCGATGGCCGTACAGGGACGTGCGCCCCGCATACGTGCGAGGATGGCGAGAATCGAAGTTCCGCAGCCCATATCGAGCAGGGATTTATCTTTCAGTTCGCTGTCCAATAATTCTTCAATGATGAGGCTGGTAGTCTCGTGGTGTCCTGTTCCGAAGGCCATTTGAGGATTGATGACGATGTCATATTCCGCTTTGGGGACATCTTGGTGGAAAGTGCTGTGGATCACACATCGGTTTCCGATAATGATGGGTTGGAAGAAATTCTTTTCCCATTCCTCGTTCCAGTCCTTGTCTTCCGCTTCGGTGTATGTATAAGTAATATCCGTATCGGGTAGGGGGAACTCGGCGATGGCAATCTTGATGGCGTTTTCATCACACAATGTCTGTTGGATATATGCGGTTAGTCCGCCTTCACACTCAACAAAACTTTCAAATCCGACTTCACCCAGTATGGCAGCCAGTACGTCATTGACGGTTTCGGTACAAGGCTGGGTGCGGAATGTGAACTCAAAATACTTCATAGTTGTTTTTAATGCTGGTGAATAATGTGCAAAGATACAGCAATCCGGGTATAGAAAGTCAAGTTTGCCTGAACTTTATGCCGATGAGCGTTGTATCCTCTACAAAGATAGTCAGAAATAGGGATTTCCCTATTATCCTTTGGGGAAAATCTCCCCCGGACGAAAAATCTCTTCCTTATCTTTGTAACGTGAATAAGTTTAAGTAATTACATAAACCGAGATGATATGAAAAAGATTGTTTATTTCTTGCTATTTGCCTTGTGCCTTCCGATAGGTATCTTTGCACAAAGCGTTGATGACGACCTTTACTTCGTACCTTCCAAAGACAAACAGGAGAAGAAAGAAACTCCGGTTAAGAAGGAACCGAAGAAACAGGTGACGACTAACATCTATACTTCACCGGGTACTACAGTGGTTGTTCAGGACCGTAAGGGAAGAACACGGGATGTGGATGAATATAACCGCCGTTACGATGCACGTGAAAATGAATTCGTAATGGATAATGATACCTTATATATAAAAGAAAAATCTAATCCGGATTTGGACGGAGAATGGGTGACGGGCGAATTCAATGGTACAACAGACGACTATGAATACGCTGAACGTATCATCCGTTTCCGCAATCCGCGTTTCGCTATCAGTATCAGCAGTCCGTTGTACTGGGATGTAGTTTACGGTCCGAACTCATGGGATTGGAACGTATATACCGATGGTATGTATGCTTATGCATTCCCGACGTTCAGTAACCCGCTTTGGTGGGATTGGCGTTATGGCTCTTACGGCTGGGGATGGAACTATGGCTGGGGATGGAATCGTCCTTATTACTCTTGGGGATATTACCCCGGTTATTGGGGCGGAGGCTACTGGGGTGGCTGGTATGGCGGCGGATATTGGGGACATCATCACCACTGGCATGGTGGTCCTAGCTGGGGCTGGGGCGGAGGTGGAAGCGGTCGTTGGACAGGTCCTACCTATACCAATCGTCGTTCTTCCGGACAAAGCAGTTACAGGAATCCTTCTACTATTCGTCGTTATGGTTCGAGTGCCGTTCGTTCCAGTGGCTCTTCTGTTCGGGGAGGCTCTGCAGTTCGTTCAGAAGGTAGTTCTGTTCGTTCTTCTGGTTCTACTTATAGTAGGGGAACTACTTCCAGACGTGTAGTGGGTACACGGACTTCAGGTGAACGCAGTGGCTCAAGTAGTCGTAGCAGTGCTACTTATTCTCGTCCAAGTAGTACTAGAAGTAGCGGAAGTTCTTCATCTTCCCGTTCGACTGGTTCTTCTGGTTATTCGCGTTCGTCTGGAACCACTACTAGAAGCAGTAGTGCAAGATCAACTTATAGTCGTGGAAGTTCAGAAGCACCGCGTAGTTATTCTCCAGCAAGTAATAGTAATACCCGTTCTTCTTCCTATGGTACTTCTCGTTCTTCTTCACGTAGTTATTCTCCAGCTTCGTCAGGTGGCAGTAGCTCTCGGGGTAGTTATTCGAGCGGTGGTTCTTCTTCTAGATCATCATCAGGTGGAGGTTCCTCTCGTAGTAGCAGTGCCAGAAGATAAGTATTAATTAAATGGTTTTGACAGGAATGAAAAAGATAAGTGTTTTAACTGCTCTGGGGATGCTAATGATAGCGCCTTGGGGAATGGCACAAACGATATATGACGGTGCCAAACTAACAGGAAAAGATTTGAATGGCACAGCTCGATTTGTGGGTATGGGTGGAGCTATGGGAGCTCTTGGAGGAGACATATCTACGATGGGGACTAATCCGGCAGGTATTGGCCTTTATCGCAGTAATGATGTAATGACTTCATTTGGGCTTTCTCTTTATGGGAATGAAAGCCAGTATTTGGGGAAAAAGTTTAATTCCGATTTAACTAAAGGAGATTTTAATAACATCGGATTTGTATTTTCTTCGAAGATTGGTAATGAAACTCCGCTGCGTTTTGTGAATTTCGGTTTTAACTATCATAAAGCGAAATCATTTAATAACAACATGCGCATGGAAGGTAATTTGGGGCTTTACTCCCAAACCTATCTAATGGCATCTCAAGCAGCTGGCATTGAAAAATGGGGAGATTCGCCTTATACGGATAATGGTATTGGGTGGCTTTCTATTCTTGGAGCTGATGCTGGGCTGATTAGAGATATTACAATACATGACAAAACAGGAGGGGTAAACAATATTCCTTATACCTATAAGGATGAACAAGGGAAGGAGGTACAGTATAAGGATATAAATGGTAATCCTCTTTATATCTCTCCTGGACATTTTGAAGGAATGTTGGATAATGGATATGCAAATTTTCATTCAGAAGAACGCGGAGGAATTGATCAATATGATTTTAATGTATCATTTAATTTCAATGATCGGGTATATTTGGGATTGACGCTAGGTGCCTACTCCGTGGATTATAATAAATATACTTTTTATGGTGAGGATTATGGAAACGATGAAAAATACAATTTGCAGAGTTGGAATAGAATAAAGGGGTCTGGCTTTGATGTGAAGTTTGGAGCTATTATTCGTCCTTTTGAATATTCGCCTTTTCGGGTTGGATTAGCTATACATACGCCAATATTCTATAGTTTGGATTATAAAACGAGTGCACAAGTTATATCGGATGTGATGGATGTTGTAACTGGAGAAATAAAGGGATATGACGTGAAATCATGGGATAATCTTCCGGGAAAAGGGGATATGATCCTTCCTTTCGATTTTCAGACTCCTTGGACTTATAATGTAAGTTTGGGATATACGGTAGGCAAGAGCTTGGCTTTAGGAGCAGAGTATGAGTATCAAGATTATTCTTCCATGAAGTTTAAAGATACTGAAGGTAATTCTTCTGCTTATGAATTTGAGAATAGTACGACGTCTATGTTGAAAGGGGTTAGTACAGTCCGTCTTGGTCTAGAGTATAAGGTGATTCCACAGTTTGCTTTTAGGGCAGGATATAATTATAGTACTGCGGCTTTCCATCAAGATGCTTTCAAAGATTTGGCTATTAACTCTATTCAGACAGATACAGACTTTGCCAATTCTAAATCAATGAGTAATTATACATTGGGTATTGGTTATCGCGGATCAATGTTTTATGCTGATTTGGCTTATAAATACTCTACATATAAAGAAAATTTCTATCCGTTTGTGAATGGATTTACAGATGAAGATGGTAATACAGTCATTGGTTCACCGGAAGCAACGAAAGTTACGAATACACGCAGTCAAGTGTTATTTACCGTAGGTATGCGTTTCTAACCTAAAAAAGACAGTTTTCAATTTCAATAATAACTTTTGTGTGTAAAAAATCCCTGGAATGCTGAGTGTCTACAGCGGTTCCGGGGATTTTTATTAGTATCACTTTTTATTCTTTAGTCTTATCTGAATAGTGGAGTTCGTTCGTCAATGATTCCGCGTCTTGCGTACATTTTTACCGCTACAGGAGTTCCGGCTTCTATGGTAATGTCCTCCTCTGCGATGATAGGTTCTTCTTTACCGTCCTCCAGAATAACCGTTCCTATTTTCTCGCCGGCTTTGATGATCTGCGGAATCAAGTTAGTCAAGATACCTTCAGATACTTTCCGGATATCAATGTATTCCGGTTTTGCATTGGGGTCAGCTTCGATTTTACCGCTGAACAGGTCTTGCACACCTTTGTTCTTCAAGAACAGTTTAACGATTGCTCTACCTTCGTACGGCTGGTTGTTCTCGTCAAGCAGAACGACGGGCGTTGTCATTCTCTTAAATGCAAGAGCAACGCTCTTAGAACCTTTGTTGGCTTGGGCTGTACCGAACAAATATTCTAAGCCACCCTTGATTTCACGATAGCGGCTGCTCAATGATCTGGTAGTAGCAGCTTCGTCGGTCAATTCAGGATAATGAGCATAGAAAGTAACCGTTTCCGAATCGGTGCCTGCTTCGTTCCAAGTCTGGCTATCCATGCCTATGGCAAACGGATGATAATCTTGCTCGGCAACGGACATGGAGATAACATCTCCGGCAGCGAAGTTGCTCTTTAACGGAAGTGTCAGACTACTGCTGTTACGAGTAAGAGCATTGTTGATACTTTGGTCAATAGAAGTAGAAAAGTCGATCACTCCATTACTGGGGTCTTGCAGTTCTTCTTGCTGTTGACAACTGAACAGGCATACTGATGCCATAACAAATAAAAGGCTTTTTCTTTTCATTTGAGGGTAATTAATAGGTTAATAATAGTGAGAGGTTTTCTAATATTCTACTCTGTCTTCTTTGGCCACCCAGGCTTTGAAGGCAGTAAGGGCTTCATTATGTAGTAGGATTTCGGAAGGCAGCTTTCTGTCTTCAGGTTTCAGTTGCAGTTCGTCATAGATAAAAGAGTCGTCGAAGCCGATGTTTTTGGCATCGGTCTTGTTGTTTCCATAGTACATCTTATCCAGGCGTGCCCAATAAATAGCACCCAGGCACATGGGGCAAGGTTCGCAGGAAGTATAGATTTCGTATCCGCTAAGATCAAATGTTCCGAGTTTGGCAGCTGCGGCACGTATGGCGCTTACCTCGGCGTGAGCCGTAGGATCACAAGATGCAGTGACACGATTAACTCCTGTTGCAACTATTTCTCCGTCTTTCGTGGCAATCACAGCACCGAAAGGACCTCCACCATTTTCAACATTTTCTTTTGAAAGCTCGATCGCTTTTCTCATTAAAGCTTCTTTAGTCATGGCACAAAAAATATATTGTTAGTTTCATTTTTTCTTTGCTTCTTTCTACAAAGATAGAAAAAACTAACAATATACAATGGAATGTCCCTATTAATTTTTTAACAATACCGGCAGAATCCGGAAAAAGAAGGAACTTTTTTTTGCTTTTTTTAGGGTTATAGCTTACCTAAGATCTTGTCCATTACCCAGTTAGTCAACGTTGCGCTTTCGCCGTCGCAAGAGCAAACCGACTTACCCAATAAGTGGTCTACTACTGCTTGGATAAGAGGCTGTTGCACGTGTTCCGGGTTGCCGATACAGATTTCTTCCCGTCCTTTCTCGGTATGCAGTCCGATAGGTTCGTAAGTAAAGACAGAGAAGCAAATCATTCCTTTGTCGCCGATAATCTCTATGCGGTCTTCGCGGGCAGAATCATGGGCTACGAAGCACCAGGAACCACTACCCACCAGTCCGTTGTCAAATTGGAAACAGGCGCTTAATGTATCTTCAGCAGGATAAAGTCCGCCGCGATTACTCTTGTAACCGCTTGCTTCGAGGATGCAACCGAACATATCCTGCAACAAATCAATCTGATGCGGAGCAAGGTCGTAGAAGTAGCCGCCTCCGGCAATATCAGCCTGCACACGCCAGGGAAGATTATCACGATTGTAATCCAGATCGCGTGGCGGCTGGGCAAAACGAATCTGTACATTGATAACGTTGCCGATCGTTCCGTTCTCTACTAATTCCTTTACTTTCTGGAAATAGGGAAGATAACGTCGGTAGTATGCTACGAAACAGGGAACCCCCGTTTCATTGGATATGCGGTTGATTCGGGTACATTCTTCATACGTCACCGCCATTGGCTTCTCAATATAGGCCGGTTTACCCGCTTTCATGGACATAATGGCATACGTAGCGTGTGAAGAAGGAGGAGTGGCGATATAGATAGCGTTTACTTCCGGATCATCTATCAGCTCCTGTGCATCGTCATACCATTTCTTGATTCCTCTCTCTTTGGCATACGCTTTCGCTTTCGCGCCGTCACGACTCATCACGGCTACGACTTCCGAATGTTCTACTTTCTGGAAAGCGGGACCGCTTTTCGTCTTGGTTACTTCTCCGCAACCAATGAAGCCCCATTTGATAATCTTTTCACTCATAATATAATATACCTATTGTGTCTGTTCTAACAAACCCCAAAGATAAAGCTATTTTTTGTCAAGAGCAACTTTATTGATTATTAACTTAGCAGGGACAGTTAGAAAACAGACATTGTGTTTTGTTTCAACAGAAGCTCTATTTTATCGGAACAAAGGCTCTGTTTCAGGCAAACAGAACGTCTGTTTGAGGCGGATATATACTTCATTTCGGTAAGAAGCAAGGTGAACACTGCTGATCCTCCGGCTGAAGAACCATAACCACCGGGCAAAGCGCAAGGAAAAGCTGGGGCGGGGAGAGGTTTTTCCCGGCTGGATAAAAAGAAAGGAGAGAATCGCGATTCCCTCCTTTGCGTGTAGTTTAATTGAAACTACTTTATCATTAACTCTGTAAAGATACGACATTCAAAAGCGAAAGTCAAGTCTTTGGGAGTTTATTTCTGGAAATAGACATGAATATATCTATCTTACATTCTGTTTTTGATTGTTTTCTTCTGAACTGTAAAATGATAAGGTTATTCTTTATCATAGTACTTTTTATAAATCTTCTGGTATTCTTTCTCCTTTTGGAATTTATCCAGCCATGTATTCAAACTATCGAGTAAAGCGGGTGATTGTTTGCTGACTGCCCATGAGTAGAATTGTGTAAAGCTGATAGCTGTATTTATATCTATCTGCGGGATGGAATCGGCGGCCGCGCGTGCGATGCTTTCGTCACAAACGGCATAGTCGATATCCCCATGAGCTACCATTGAGATTAATTGTTCGGAACCGTATTTCTCTATTTCTTTGATATAAATGGTATCGCCGATTTCATTACCTAGATTCTGAATACGCAGAATAGAAGGAGACCCTTTTACTACGTGAAGTGTCCGCCCGGCCAAGTCCAGCTGGCTACGGATATGGAGTGAGTCGTTTTCTCCGTTTTCTTTCCGTTGCACGAGCACTTGCTTGTTGAGCGTGATGGGAGAGGTGAGGAGCAGAGAGTCTTTCAGTTCGCTGGTGGCTAATATACCGCAGGCAATTACGTCGTAACGTCCCTCGCTTAATCCTTCCAGCCGTTCTTCGAAACTCATCAGGGGTGTTATTTCGGTCTTTAATCCCTTGTCATGGGCAAAAGCCTGTATCAGTTCGTAATGAAAACCGGAAACGGTATCGTCGTCCACGTAGAAACTGATCGAGTTATATTCAGTCGCTACACGCAATATACCTTCTTTGGCAATGGCTGCATAATCACGCGGGTGTCCTGACGGCTTTTCCTGATTACCGCATTGGCGGATAGAAAAGATGATTGCCAATACAATGATTACGGGCACTAAATATCTGGCCAGTCTCAATTTGGGGCGTGTTACCATAAGCCATATAGATTTTGTTAATCATAGAAATTCCATGAAAGACCGAATTTCAGTACACGCGGGTTGATAGGATAGTGAGGAGCCAAGAAGTAATTCGGGCTGCTCATACCTTGATTCACGTGATACATCATTACATAGAAACGTGTACGCTTTAGATGTAAGTTTGCGTATACATTCACGATCGGATAACCTCCTATCTCTACCTGGTCATTTTCCGGTTGCAAATAGAAGTTTTGGATAGCCGGCATATAAGCGGGTGCATTGTATTTACTGAAATAACGCACATCGGCACCCAATTGTACACTAAGCACTTTCTTTGCCAGCTTGAACTGCATATAGAAATTGTGATACAGCGAAAGATCAGGCAAAGGTAATACGGTCTGGTCGCTGGACTTTTGCCAGGTTACTTCATTATCTAAATGGAAGATTCCCAGCTTGAAGTCCTGATTAAGACTTGCTGACAACACCTGTATACTTCCGCTTTTCTGTTCCGGCACTGCTTGTTGGTTGAAATAAGTGTAGTTCTTTATGTTTTCAACTCCCGCCTTCAAACGTGTTCTCCAACGTGCAATACTTAATTCTCCTTCAATACGGGTACGAAATTCTTTGTCCATATCATTGTCCCACATGAAATGTTTGGAATGATAATGACGCATATAGAAAGGCGCAAGCTTATTGCTGACTTCACCACGGGCTATAAGGCTCACAGTGTCTTTCCATAACGGAAAGTTAAGGTCGATATCTCCTTTTACATTGAATTGTCCGATTGCTTTTCCGGCGAGTCCCACTTCACCAATGGCATGGTAATGAAGTACATTTCCTTCACGTTTGGATAATTCGCCTCCAACAAATATTTCATTTTCATTGTATTTGTCGGGCAATGGATTCCCCTCCATATTCATAAGAGTATATTTGCTGATTTTATAGGAAGCAAATGCCGTGAGTCCGGCTTTGGCATATTTATTGAATCCTTCGAGTAGAGCAATACCTATGGTATTCTTGATACCCATATAAGTAGTACTGTCTCTGGCAATCGGATTATCCGGTTCCAAATAGGTGTTTTGATAATAGTTCTTTTCACGCATGTCATCATCAGAGTTGAAGCTATGACGTGCACGCTCTACCTGAATGGTATGTATAAAACTAGTGACCGGCACAAACTCTTGTTTGGCTGGAGTAGTGTCATTTTCGGCCTGCGGTATGTCGCGGCTGAATCCCAGATTGTAACGTTGGGTCAGGAATATATAAAAGTCATGATTACGGTTGGTTGTGGCGCTTAGTACAGTCGGGATATTGGTTGATTCATATTCCCTTTGGCCTTGTGCCATCTCTTCAGGAGCAGTGATGTATCGGTCGTCCTCAATACCTCCGTTTTCATTTGTTTTGAGATAATTGTTGCTGTAGATAGCTTGCATCTGGTATCGGTCGCCGATATAACTACCGAAAATTGCCGCATTGAAATAAGCCGTATTTTGGTTATTATAATATCCTCGTCCGTACAAGTAATCTATGTTAAAACCGAAAGCCAGCTTCTTGTTTACATTGACAGAGAAATAAGACTTAAAGCGTTCTTCTCCGTTTATTTTATTACCGGCTTTATGATACGTCAGATTGGTATAAGGTACGTTACTATTGGTGAAATTGAACTCCGTAGGACGAATAAAGAAACTGGAGAAAGGCTCCATAAAGATAGTCGGTTCCGGATCACGACGTTCAAAGAAGATGCGTGACATACGGGGAGAACCCATATTGGCCAGATAATTATAATGTCCGGTAAGTCCTTCGGTAAGATTTGAATTCTGGAAGTGGTGATAAACAGTATCCGCCGGGATGATAGTCCGGTCGCCCAACTGATTATTAATACGCCACATATATAATTTCGGAGGTAACCCCTGTACTTCTACATTTGCACTATCCAGTCTGTCCGGAATCATGGCAGGGTCCACCTGGTTACCGTATTGGTCGTATCCGTTCTCGTCCACTCTCTGGCGACCATTATCGAACTGTGCATGGACAGTTGTCAAACCTATAACGGAAAAGATTATATATAATAGTAAGATTCGTCTCATAATTGGAGGCAAAGATACTTACTTTAATTGATTTAATGATAATGGATAATTGAAAATTATGTTGCATACGTACTATACGTAGCTAATAATTATCAATTATCCATTGTACATTATCTGTTAATTAAACCTCACGGATTAACTCCATACCTTTCTTGATAGCTTCCTCGTTCATAGGAATCAAGTGATGGTGGCGTTCCGGCAGGGTTTTCTTAAGTCCTTTGATAACATTCTCCAACGTTACGATGGGGCGAAGCTTCAATAATCCGCCAAGTACGATCATATTGAATGCTTTGGCATTGTTCATCTCGTTAGCTGCATCCATTGCGTCGATACGATATACCTTAATATCCTTACGGGTAGGAGGGTTGATAATTCCGTAACCGTCATAAATCAGGATACCGCCGGGTTTCACTTTGCTTTCAAACTTTTCGAGTGAAGGCTGATTCAGAATGATGGCAGCGTCGTATTTACTAAGAATCGGTGAGGATATTTTGTCATCGCTTACAATAACTGTAACGTTGGCTGTTCCACCTCGTTGTTCGGGACCGTATGCCGGCATCCAGGTCACTTCTTTGCCTTCCATCAAACCGGAATATGCCAGAATCTTACCCATAGACAATACGCCTTGTCCACCGAATCCTGCTATAATTATTTCTTCTTTCATTGTTCTGTTGACTTTTAGCGTTATTCTTTATCTTTTAAATCACCCAGCGGATAGAATGGGAACATGTGTTCTTCCATCCATTTGTTCGCCTTCTCCGGAGTCATCTTCCAGCCTGAACTACAAGTGGAAACGATTTCTACCAGGTTGGAACCTTTACCGTTCATGGAGTTCTCAAAAGCCTTGCGGATTGCCTTCTTAGCCTTACGGATAGCCGGTACGGATTGTACGGACTGACGGGTTACGTAAGCAGTTCCTTCCAGTTGGGCTGCGATTTCAGTAATCTTCAATGGATAGCCGTGAAGTTCAACGTCACGTCCGTAAGGACAAGTCGAGCTCTTCATGCCTACTAGTGTAGTCGGTGCCATCTGGCCGCCTGTCATACCGTAGATCGCATTATTGATAAAGATAATCGTGATATTCTCACCACGGTTCAAAGCGTGGATTGTTTCGGCTGTACCGATACAAGCCAAGTCACCGTCGCCCTGATAAGTGAAAACAAGGCGGTCCGGCCACAGGCGTTTCACAGCAGTCGCCACAGCAGGAGCACGTCCGTGTGCTGCTTCTTGCCAGTCAATATCGAGATAGTTATAGGCAAACACTGCACATCCCACCGGAGAAATTCCCACAGTTTTATCTTCCATACCCATTTCCTCAATGACTTCGGCAATGAGTTTGTGTACCACACCGTGACTGCAACCCGGGCAGTAGTGCATGGCGTTATCGTTCATCAGAGTCGGTTTTTTGTAAACCAGATTCTCGGGTTTGATTATTTCTTCTTTAGTCATAACTTCATCTCCTTATCTGTTGGTGAACCGTATAAAAAACTCCATCAGCTTGACAAAGATTGCCGCGCCGCATACGTAGATAAACATTTTGAAATCATCTTTTGCTACAAAGTAGGTGATGATGGCTGCAACAGCCAATATCATAAATAGGATGTTCAGTACGTTTCTTATTTTATCGGGATTCATTGTTTCGTTATTTGATTATTTTTTCTTTCAAGGCAGTTACAATTTCATCCGGATCGGGAACGATGCCACCTAGACGTCCGAAATGTTCTACCTTTACTTTACCGTTAACAGCGAGACGGACATCTTCAATCATCTGTCCGGCATTTAGTTCCGTAACGAGCATACCTTTTACTTTATCAGCGTATGCAGCAATCGCTTTGGTTGGGAACGGCCACAGTGTAATCGGGCGAAGGATACCTACTTTAATTCCTTTTTCACGGGCTAGTTCCATTGCTTTCTGGCCAATACGTGCCATTGAACCGAAAGCGATAATCAAATACTCTGCATCTTCGCAGTTGATCTCTTCGAAGCGTACTTCATTTTCTTCAATTTCACGATATTTAGCTTGAAAACGGAGGTTGTTGATTTCCATGGCTTCCGGTTTCAATTCGAGGGAAGTGATAATATTCGGTTTGCGGTCTTTTGCTTTTCCGGTAGCAGCCCATGGACATTGTTCAATTACTTCTGCTTCCGTGCGGCGTGGCTTTTGTGCAGGAAGAACAACCTTTTCCATCATCTGACCGATCACACCGTCGGCAAGGATAATAGCCGGATTACGGTATTTGAAGGCCAGTTCGAATCCTAATGCTACGAAATCCGCCATTTCCTGTACGGATGCCGGAGCGAGGGCAATCAGTTTGTAGTCTCCATGACCACCACCTTTCACTGTCTGGAAGTAGTCAGCCTGGCTGGGTTGGATAGTTCCCAATCCGGGACCGCCACGCATTACATTCACAATCAGACAAGGAAGTTCGGCACCGGCCAAATAAGAGATTCCTTCTTGTTTCAAGCTCACACCCGGACTTGAAGATGAGGTCATAACCTTCTTTCCGCTACCTGCACCTCCATATACCATATTGATAGCTGCCACTTCACTTTCCGCCTGGAGTACTACCATGCCGGTTGTTTCCCACGGTTTCAGTTCGGCAAGCGTTTCCAACACTTCCGATTGGGGAGTAATAGGATAACCGAAGTAACCGTCGGCACCGCAACGGATAGCTGCGTGGGCGATGGCTTCGTTTCCTTTCATTAATACAACTTCTTCTGCCATATTCTTTTCTTTTATTCTACTTTTACTTTATACACTGAAATACATCCGTCCGGACAAACCGTTGCACACGAGCTGCATCCGTTACAGGTATCTTCCTTCACTTGCCAGGCATAGTTATAGCCTTTCATGTTTACCTCTTTATTGAGGGCGATTACATCGAGCGGACACGCCACTACACACAGGTTGCATCCTTTGCAACGCTCCGTGTCGACTACGATTGCTCCTTTGATTTTTGCCATAATCTTTATTTTATTACGTTATCTTTGAGTACGGTTATTGATTATACATCTCTTTTATTGATTGAACATATCCTTGTGGTAGAAGTTGAGGATATCTATTACCATCTTCCTGGCCTGAACGGCAGGACTGTCCGGATTGAGCTCGATGGCATACTGGTAGTTGTCCAGTGCCCGCTTCCAATCTCCTTTCTTTCGGTAGGCATTTCCCCGTAAATAGTAAAGAGTATCTTTCTCTTTTTCGACAGAACTGTCTTGGAGAAGCTGGTCCAATTGCTTAATCGCTGTGTCCACATCCCCCTGATTGATAAGCTCTTTTAGGTTGTCTATTTGCTCCATTTCTTTTCGTCTTTCGGGATTCTGAAACGCAAAGATAGTTTTTATTTATGTAAACAGGGCAAATGAGGACGGAAATTTGCAACGTTTTGAGTTTATTGCATATTGTATAGTAGAGGTGGAATTTGCCTTTTTCTTGACATATCCGTAACTTTATTAATCAAAAAACGATATGAATCAGGAGTTATTATTGTTTTTGGAGTTGTAGTTTATTCATTATTTATATCCATGTCTAATCACTTTATATGGTTGAACTATTGTCAACAATATTCTGTGGCTTATCGAAATTAAGATAAATAGCCTTGCCTAAAAAGTCGTCAAAAGAGGGTGCTATATACTTAATAGAAGCTATATCTAAATCTCCTAAATCTACCCTATATATACTATTGTTTGGCAGGTGGAAAATATATCCAATATCACCATCCATGCCAAATGCTAAATACTCTTTTTGAAGATATTTGTGTATTCCATAGTCATTATTGTAAGCAACAATATCTTCAATAGCCCATATATAGATGTAGTTATCTCCTAATTTACCCTCGCCACCATTGCTCCATAACAGAAATCTTTTGTACTGATAGGGCAAGGTTGTATTTAGAAGTTTTTCTACGTCTTCAATAGACGCTGTATTTGCACCATTCTTTATTATACCATTTACTTTCTATTACTTCCATATTGATTTTGTTGTACTACTGTTAATGTGTTTCAGCTAACTGCTGTTTCCTCGTTTATTTTTTTATTTTGATAAATGTTAATCTCAGACGGATCATTTCTTTTAGGACAATTTACCCGTTTGTTACTGATATTATTTCGCTTGCTATTATTTTTCTTTGTTGCTTATTTATGTCCGAAGAGCAGTGGATGCAATTCATGGCATCCACTGCATATAGTTTTGTAGTATGCTTGGAAAGCGGTACACCTATTCTTTTTAATACTGGTTTAATCACTTCATAAATGATACTTATATCTGCATTACTGGTGATTCCCTGCTTTTTAACAAAATCTATTATGCAGTTCAATCTGCATATATATTCTTTATACTCCACATATTGATTTTCTTTTAAGATATAGTGCAATATGATTTTACTTTGCTTTTCGCAGATTCTTGCCGCTTGCTGTATCGATTGGCACATAAAATCTTTTTCTTCTTTTGTGGTAGTTTGAAACCACAAATCATTCTTACCCAATATTTCACCTATTCGTAAGTAACAATCCTGTGGCAATAATATAGGTGAATACATCGCCCATGTATATGACAATGCTGTATAAAATGAAACAGTTTTTCTTCTGTCTTGATACAAAGAAGAAGACTCAATACCTACACAGACTATTAAGCCATTATCCATTTCTTTATAAAAGACTTTATTGCGGTCTTTATTGTATGGCAATGGCAAATAGCCCATTGATAGCAGTTGATTATTTATAAAATCATTCTTTTTCATTTTATTATTGCACTATCGGTAATGGTTTGCGGCTTGCTGCCGTTTATGTGGTACAGGTGCTTGTTAGTAGCATCATTCCATTTTATACATTTTTTTCTCCCAACCTTTTAATTCTTGAAGAACAGGTTTAGGATTTTGTAATATCTGATTAAGAAATTCTATAAAGTTGGGTGCTAATACTTCTGTTTCAGGCGTTTCGTAATCAAAGAGAAGGATTTCACCTTCTTTATTCTCATCATCTGTCAATTTAAGAGCTATCACGCCATAATCAGAATATCGACCTATTGCAAAATACCCTTTGTTAAGAATTTCTTCTTGCAGTTCCTCATTATTTTCAATTAAGATTTTATTCCATGAATGAATGGGCTTTGGATATAGACGAACATCTAAATCCCAAAATATTTCATAAAAGTGTTTGTATTTCAAGTAGATCTTATATGAAAGCGGAAGAATAACATTTAATTTACTTTCTAATTTGGAAATATCCTCGTCTGAAATTTGATTATCTATCGCTTTCCATACATGGTCTTTTTCCGTAATAATGTCCACCATATAATTAGTATGTTCCGGTTGAGTGACATATATCTTAACCGATTTCCCTTGTGGTATAATATTATCAAATGTGTCCTGCATTTCAGGCTCTATGTGTTCTTCATAAGAAGGGACATACATAAGATATTCTCTGTGTTCTTGCACAAAGCCCCAACATTCATCTACATATTTTCTTATTACTTCTTCCATATTTATTTTTTCTAAATATTTTTTCACTCCGTTCTTGTCTATTTGATTACAATATTGGAGAATTTTACGCTGTACACTTCAACTCTTTATTCTGATCTTTCACATACATTCTGAAAATTCACCAATAACACTTGTATTACATATAACTTTTAGGCGATATATCCTTCACTGATACTTCTTCTGCTTTCATTAACTAGTTCCATTTTTTGTTTCATACCTTGAAACGAATGGTTTCCCGTAGTGAAACAGTTTGTTTCTCGGTGTGAAACGAATCGTTTCACCCTTTGAAACTTTTAGTTTCTAGCGCTTGAAACAAAAAGTTTCAGCAGGCTGGAAACTGGTTAGAACGCGGCTTTACCAATTATACTCATCCGTGTAACTGTCAAAGACCGGTTCTTCGGTGATACCTTTCCGGTGAAAAAGTTGGCGGATATAGTTTTGATCTGCGGGGCTTAGGAAGCGTTCTTCGCGATAAAAGCGATAGTAAAGCGTTTTTCCGAAATGTCCGATCAGTTGTTGCTTGATATTTGTTCCGTCCTTATAAGGTACGTTGTCCAGCAGGTGGCTGATACCCCATGCCACATGTATCTTTTCTGCGTTTTGGAAGTGGGGACAGTCAATGCCGGTGGCCGGAATACACATTGGGTTTACGATGCTGATGTAGGACGTGTCAGCGGTAGTGAGAAGTGCAGCCACCCGACGCAGGCAGTTACAAGCTTTCGGACATTGCTCGTTGTAGCAGCGGGCGTAGTTGAAAGGGACTGTTTTGTTTTTTAATTTATTGTCGTTCATTTTATATTGTATATTACATACATAATTGACAAAGGTAGTGCTTTTATTGTGGAAAGGTACAGTTTGAAAAAGAAAAAACGTGAAAGGATGGGTGAAGGGAACACCCTTCACCCATAAACTGCTTATAGATAGGATAATACAAGGAAAAGTGAAGGGTGAAGAGATTGTTCATTATAACTCTTCGCATACCCGCATTTCCATACCTTTATATACCACTACAATCTTGTGTAGTTGCGTGGAGCCAATAGCTTGTTTCACCGTGTCTGTGTCGGCATAGCGATTGGCCTGGGCGATGGCTTCTTGACGCAATTCCTCCACACGGTTTTCAGAATCGCGATATTTGGCGTATTTTAACTCAACGATGTAGCTGTGTTTCATGTCAGAATATATGTCCAACATGGGACAGAGGAAAATATCGACGTAACCCGCTTGTGTATCTTGCTCGGAGATAGGACGGTAGAAGCGGTTTTGCGCAGTCATGGCCAAGGTGAAGCCGTGAACGAAGAATTCGCCCTTTTGCTTGTCACGCTGGGATGCATAACGTTTCAGGCAGTCGGCAATGTAACCGAAATAGGCTTGCCAGTTGCCATCATAGGCGAGCTGGCTTGAAAGTTCGCTCTTTTCGTAGCTGCTGAAATTCAAATCTGCGTCGTTGTAGGTATTCAGCAAATAAGTGTAGAGCTGCTCTTGAACCACCAGGTTCGGAATGGTCAGTTTGGTCTTGCCTTTATCTATTCCGCTAATGGTCAACATTCCGAAATAGTATAGCAGGCTTATAAAATTGTCAGGATTGGTGATGTTGACAGCAGGGAAACCTTTCTTCAGTTCGCCAGTGATATAACCTTGACTCACTAAAGTTTGAATGACGGAAGCATCGTGTGCAAACTCCTTATCCTTTCGAATGAGCATACGCAGCTTTTCATAGTCGATACGTATATTATCTTCTATCATTTCTCGTGGCGCTTTGCCGTTATCTATGTAATTCTTCACGAAGTAGAGCACCATGTTGGAGTTGTACATGGTAGTTTCACCGTAACAATCCTGCGCGAAGCAATAATTGTCGTACCATGGTTTCATTATTTCTATCAGTTCGTCAACAGTATGGCGGAAAGGACTGTTCGTTGAATAATAAGTCAGCATTTCGCGCACTTCTTCTTCGGTGAACCCCATCATTTGGTTAAATTGGGGGGTAAGTGAGTAGTTCGTGCCGATGTTGAAGCCACTCGTCAGGTCATCCATCGTTACGGGGCTTACGCCGGTGATGAAACAACGCTCTATGCTGGAATAAGTTCCTGCCTTCACCTTATTGAAGAAAGCACGCAGATAACCTTCGCCATGCGTTTCATCAGTGTAGCGGTGCAAGCTTTTGGCATCAGAAAGGATGGCGTTGGTGAAGTGGTCGTATTCGTCAATGAAGAGATACATTTTCTGTCCGGCACGTTCGCAGGCTTGATAGAGGTAGTCCAACTGCTCTACGGCCCCATTCACTTGGCGTAGTTCTTCTAGAGTTTCCGGAGGCAGAAGGTCGGCATATATCTTGCAGAAGTTCATGAAAGTAATGCTGCAATGTGCATCCAATCCTTTTCGATAATCGTTCAGTTCGCCGGTGATGCCTGAAAAGTTAAGGTAAAGCACCAGATAGCTGTTACGGTTTGCTGTGGGATGCTTCCCGATGTAGAGGTCGCCGAATAAGTCGTTGAACTTATCGCGGGTACGCACATCGTAGTAGTGTTGCAGTACGTTCAGCGTGAGGCTTTTGCCGAAGCGGCGGGGACGGATGAAGAAAAAGAACCGGTCTGCCTGCTCTATCATAGGAATGAAGCGGGTTTTGTCTACATAATAATAGTCTTCGCGGCGGATGACTGCGAAGTTCATCATACCGTAAGGCAAACGCTTTCTGTTGGGTACTATATATTCCATTGGATCCATTTCCTGTCCTCCTGCTGATTTCTTATTTTATAACTTGCTTATTAATAGCGTTAACGACACAAAGATAGTAAAAGTTCTTGTTGGGTACGAGGCATCCTCAAAAAAGTATTGGAAAAACTCATTCACACAAAGAACTACAGCCCTGACAAAGCTATTCTGAAACAGCAGTGAAGTGGCGGAAATAATTCTTGAGGTTAGCTTGTATATATTGAAAGATACTGTATTTTTGTGCAGAACTAAAAAAAGAACAGACTATGCTGGACATTATTTTGATCGTAATTGGTGCCCTTTGTATGATAGCCGGGTTAGCAGGGTGTATTTTGCCGTTTCTTCCCGGTCCTCCTATTGCTTATGTGGGGTTGGTCATTCTGCACTTCACAGATAAGGTACAATATTCTACGACACAATTAATCGTATGGCTATTGATTGTAGCTGTTTTGCAGGTATTGGATTATTTCACTCCGATGCTGGGAAGTAAATATAGTGGCGGTAGTAAATGGGGGAATTGGGGATGTATTATAGGAACTCTTGTCGGTCTTCTTTTCTTGCCTTGGGGGATTATTCTCGGTCCGTTTCTAGGAGCGGTGATTGGTGAACTATTAGGAAATAAAGAGTTCTCGCAGGCACTCAAATCAGGTGTGGGCTCTTTACTCGGATTTATATTCGGAACTTTACTGAAGTTCGTTGTCTGCGGTTATTTTTGCTATCAATTTATCATAGGTCTTATTCGGTAACCTATTTGATGTTGTAAAACATTCGTAAGAATAACCTATCTATTGCCTTTACATAGAGTACTAAATCGATGTGTGTTCGTCTTTATTGAAGTAGCACATTGAGGTAGTACCATGAAAAAGACTTTTATTTATCTTTCTTTTATCATTTTCTTGGGGTGGTTTCCCTCGCTTTTTGCGGGAGAAATTTATGTATCCCTGCAGGGGAATGATAAGAATCCCGGGACAAAGGAAGCTCCGTTTTATACATTAAACCGGGCAATCAAGCAGGCTCGTGAATGGCGTAGACTGAATCGGCCGGAAGTAGCCGGAGGAATTTATATTCGTTTGGAAGAGGGTGTTTATGCCCAGCGCAATTCTCTGTTTCTTCGTCCGGAAGATAGTGGGACACCCGATTCTCCAACAGTGATTTGTGCAGTAGATGGTGCTCATCCTGTGATTAGTGGTGGAGTTGCTGTTACGGGGTGGAAGCGTGGATGTAATCATCCGGCAATTCCTGAAAAGCTAAGGCAGAAGATATGGTCGGCAGAGGCTCCCCTAATAGGAAACAGAAGAGTAGAAACCCGGCAGATGTGGGTGAACGGTCATAAAGTTCAAAGAGCTGCGCAATTTCCTGACGGAGGATTGGAACAAATGATTGACTTCAATCCGGAAGAACAAACAATAACGATCCCCGTTTCTCAAAATGTAAATCCGAAAAGACTTCAAAATGCCGGTCAACTGGAAATGATTGTCCATCAACGCTGGGCAATTGCTATTTTGCGCGTGAAAAGTATAGACGCGAAAGACGGACAAGCTGTAGTTCGCTTCCATGAACCCGAAAGTCACCTGGAGTTTGCGCATCCCTGGCCGCAACCCGTCATCGGAGGAGAGAAAGGAAATTCTTCCTTTTGCCTGACCAATGCACTGGAATTGCTGGACCAACCCGGTGAATGGTTTCAGGAATATCCTTCCGGCACGATTTACTATTATCCGCAGGCGGGCGAAAATATGGAAACTGCTGAAGTGATTATCCCTGCTTTGGAAACTTTAGTGACCATAGACGGTACATTGTCTCGTCCGGTAAAGCATATACAATTTAACGGAATTACTTTTGCGCATACCTCCTGGATGCGTCCTTCTTTTCAGGGGCACGTCACCTTGCAAGGGGGATTTCCTTTATTGGATGCCTATAAACTACAAGAACCGGGGCTTCCGGAAAAAGCGGAACTGGAGAACCAAGCCTGGATCATCCGTCCCGAAACAGCGATACGTGTAAGAGGTGCCGAACATATTGATTTCAAGCATTGCACGTTTCGTCATTTATCATCCACCGGACTGGATTATGAATGGGCAGTCACAGCATCGAGCGTCGAAGATTGTCAATTTACGGATATTGGAGGAACGGCTTTACTGGTCGGTGCATTTCCGGACGGAGGATTTGAGACGCACGTCCCTTTTATTCCTGCTGACGTACGGGAATTATGTTCCCATATTACTATCAGAAACAATTTCATCAGTAATGTGACTAATGAAGACTGGGGATGTGTAGGTATCGGCGCCGGATATGTCAGAAACATGGATATTTCTCATAATGAAGTCTGCCATCTGAACTATTCAGGGATTTGTGTAGGCTGGGGATGGACATCGCTGGAGAGCGGAATGTGTAACAACCGGATAGAAGCAAACTATGTACATCACTTTGCCCGTCGGCTATACGATGCAGGCGGTCTGTATACTCTTTCCAACCAGCCGGGTTCCGTCATGCGAAATAATCGGATCGAACATTTAATCGAAGCCCCCTACGCTACGAATGACCGTGCTTTTTATATCTATCTGGATGAAGCTACGGACGGATATACAATGGAAAACAACTGGTGTCCCACTGAACGTTTTGATTCGAACCGCCCCGGGAAAAAGAACGTGTGGAAGAATAACGGGCCTCAAGTGGCGGATAGTATTAAGTACAAAGCCGGAAGAATAAAGCAAGATTGAAACTCAATGGATTAACATAGTCATCAATGTACTAATATAGCAATCAATAAACTAGTGTAATAATCATTAGAACTAGACTAGTATGGTAACCATTCAAACTAATATGATAATTATAGTAATCAATAAACGATATTTAATCAATAAAATAGATGAAACCAACGAACTATCACTTATTTGATTTCCTTGATTTCGATACCGAGTTATCAAGGAATGAGTCGCTTTGGAAAGCATACAAGCCAACGGCTGTTTATGAAAAGGAAGGAGATATTTACGTAACAGTTCCCTTTCAGAAGCAAAAGCTGGCTAACGATATGATGGCGGATACCGATGTTCTCCAGGAGGAATATACGTTAATCATCCGTCAGTATAACATCGGCATCACCCGCCTGTTTCTTGGCTTCGGCGATTATGTACTGACAGATGAGTCGGAAATGCTACAATTCAGTGACCGGATTCAGAAAGTACCCCTGTTTATAAAAGAACAAAAAGGAAAATGGATTCTTTCGACGGAAGACGGAACGAAGCGTGCCGTTATCAATGTGGAAGAGCCTCTATTAGACCGATGGAGCGAATTGCTTCCCGACCCTCAAGAAACGCTTGACATCACTTTATACCCTGACGGAAAACGTGAAATCCGCTTGTCAGCCTACGATCATTTTTCGCCTCCCCGCTACGATGCGTTACCTGTTGCCTTTTGCAAACGCGACGGTCGGAAAGAACGTGCAACGCTTTCTTTTGAATGTAAGCCCGATGAATGTTTTGCCGGAACCGGAGAACGTTTCTTTAAAATGGACTTAAGCGGACATACTTTCTTCCTGAAAAACCAAGATGGGCAAGGAGTCAATAACCGGCGTACTTATAAGAATATCCCCTTCTATCTATCCAGCCGAATGTACGGAACATTCTACCACACATGTGCCCATAGCAAGCTCTCACTGGCCGGACATTCCACCCGTTCCGTCCAGTTTCTAAGCGACCAGGCATTGCTGGATGTATTTGTGATAGGCGGTGATACGATGGAAGATATTCTTCGCGGTTATCGTGACCTGACCGGCTATCCGTCTATGCCTCCTCTTTGGAGTTTTGGCGTTTGGATGAGCCGTATGACTTATTTCAGTGCCGATGAAGTAGACGAAATATGCGACCGCATGCGTGCTGAACACTATCCCTGTGACGTAATTCATCTGGATACGGGCTGGTTCCGTACCGATTGGCTCTGCGAATGGAAATTCAATGAAGAACGGTTCCCCGATCCAAAAGGATTCATCGGGCGGTTGAAAAAGAACGGCTATCGTGTCTCTTTATGGCAACTTCCATACGTTGCGGAAAATGCAGAGCAGATTGATGAAGCCAGAGCCAATGATTATATAGCCCCATTGACCAAACAACAAGCAACCGATGGTTCCAACTTCTCCGCCCTGGATTATGCCGGAACAATCGACTTTACTTATCCGAAAGCAACCGAATGGTACAAAGGACTATTGAAACAACTCCTGGATATGGGAGTAACCTGTATCAAAACCGATTTCGGTGAAAACATTCACATGGACGCCCTCTATAAAGGTATGAAGCCGGAATTGTTGAACAACCTGTATGCCCTGCTTTATCAAAAGGCCGCTTACGAAATTACGAAAGAAGTGACAGGTGACGGCATAGTCTGGGCACGTTCCGCATGGGCGGGATGCCAGCGTTATCCTTTGCATTGGGGAGGCGATTCCTGTAGTTCCTGGGATGGAATGGCAGGTTCTCTGAAAGGCGGTCTACATTTCGGCCTGTCGGGATTTGCTTTTTGGAGCCATGATGTTCCCGGCTTCCATACATTGCCCAATTTTATGAACTCGGTAGTAGCAGATGATGTGTACATGCGTTGGACCCAATTCGGCGTATTCACATCGCATATCCGTTATCACGGAACCAATAAGCGTGAACCCTGGCACTATCCCACCATAGCTCCGTTGGTGAAAAAGTGGTGGAAATTGCGTTATTCGCTCATTCCATACATCGTAGTACAAAGTAAACTAGCCATAGAAAGCGGCTATCCGCTCTTGCAGGCACTCATTCTGCATCATCCGGAAGATAAACTTTGTTGGCATATAGATGATGAATACTATTTCGGCAATGATTTCCTGGTAGCTCCGGTGATGAACAGCGAGAACCGTCGGGATATCTATCTTCCCGAAGGAAAATGGGTGAACTTCTTTACGGGAGAACGTCTGGAAGGAGCATGCTGGCTGAAAGACGTATACGTTCCATTGGAAGAAATGCCCGTATATGTGCGTGCAAATGCCGTGATCCCCATCTATCCGGAAGACGTGGACTGTACGGATGAAATGGATTTAAGCAAGAGCATGGCTTTACGCATAGATAATGATTATAAAGGATTTTGGAATAGATAAATAGAAATAACTCAAGTTTTGTAAGTAGCCTGAAAGGCTTACATAATATTGCGTAGAGTGATACCTTACGCTATATAGCAAGAGGCTTTCAACCTAATAAATTACTTCCGAAACTTGAGTAGAATAAATAAAAAATGGCAGAGTATGAAAACATGGAAGAGTAATTTAGAAGAAACAAAACAACGTTATATAAATTGGTGGAACCATAAAGGAATCATTCTCAATATGTGGGAACACTTCCAGGAAGGAGTACAACCACATGCAGAGATAACACCTCCCGCACCGGCAAAAGATTTGTCGCAAAAGTGGTTCGACCCTCAATGGAGAGCTGAATATCTGGACTGGTACGTAGCGCACAGCAGCCTGAAAGCGGATATTCTTCCGGTTGCGAATACCCAACTGGGTCCCGGTTCTCTAGCCGCCATTTTAGGCGGAGTGTTTGAAGGCGGGGAAGACACCATTTGGATTCATCCCAACCCGGATTTCACCGATGAAATAGTCTTTAACCCCGAACACCCGAACTGGATTCTTCATAAAGAACTCCTGAAAGCCTGTAAAGCGAAAGCCAACGGACACTACTTTGTCGGTATGCCCGACCTGATGGAAGGACTGGATGTTCTGGCCGCACTGAAAGGAACGGATAGGGTATTATTGGACACAGTGATGCAGCCTGAAATCCTGGAACAACAGATGCAGCAAATTAACGACATCTACTTCAAAGTATTTGATGAACTATACGACATCATCCGTGAAGGCGACGAGATGGCTTTCTGTTATTTCTCGTCCTGGGCTCCCGGAAAGATGAGTAAACTGCAAAGTGATATTTCGACCATGATTAGTCAGGATGATTATCGCCGGTTTGTGCAACCTTTTATTCGTGAACAATGTCAGAAGATTGATTATACCCTTTATCATCTGGATGGAGTGGGAGCCATGCATCACCTGCCTGCCTTGCTTGAAATTGAAGAATTGAATGCGATTCAATGGACTCCCGGAGTGGGCGAACCACAAGGAGGATCTCCCAAATGGTACGATTTGTATAAGAAGATTCTGGCAGGCGGAAAGAGCGTGATGGCTTGCTGGGTGACATTAGACGAACTAAAACCTCTATTGGATCATATCGGCGCGGACGGTGTACATTTGGAAATGGATTTTCATAACGAAAAGGAAGTGGAACAGGCCATGCGGATTGTTGAAGAATATACCGGTTCTTCTACCTCTGTAAATACCAATGAACATCAACAGGATGCCGACATGGCAGCTACTGGACAGGAACGTATTTGTATACGGGAAGAACAACACCTGGAAGAGGATAAACTGAAACCTCTGTATGAAGCCATTGTTGCCGGGAAACTGGAACCTGCGGTTGAAATCACCCGGCAAGCCATTGCGGAAGGAGTAGCTCCCCAAATGATTATCAATAATTATATGATTAAAGCAATGGGCGAAGTGGGACAACGTTTCCAGGATGGAAAAGCTTTTGTTCCTCAACTGTTGATGGCAGGACGTGCCATGAAAGGGGCTTTGGAGCTACTGAAACCTTTATTGACAGGAAGTGCTTCCACTACAATCGGTAAGATTGTCATCGGTACAGTGAAAGGAGATCTCCATGATATTGGTAAAAACCTGGTGGCTTCCATGCTGGAGGGTTGCGGCTTTGAAGTCATAAATATTGGTATTGATGTGACTTGTGACAAGTTTGTGGAAGCCGTGAAGGAAAACCATGCTGACATCTTGTGCATGAGCGCATTGCTGACTACTACCATGACGTATATGAAAGAGGTTATCCAGGCATTAGAAGAGGCCGGTATTCGTAATCAAGTGAAAGTGATGATTGGCGGAGCACCCGTCAGTCAGGGGTTTGCTGACGAAATCGGTGCGGACGGATATAGTGATAATGCGAATACAGCCGTAGCAGTTGCCAAAGAACTGATTGGAAATAAAAAATAGAATAAAAAGGCACGGATTACACGGATCAACACGGCTCTTAATTACATAGCCTATCAAAACCGTGAAATCCATGTAATCCTTGCCTAAAGAAAATTAGATTTAAACTTACGTTACTTATTTAATACTTGAATTATGCATGTGAAATTCTTAGAGACATTAGATTGGAGTATTCTGATTGCCTACTTCCTTATTTTGATAGCTATTGGTATATGGGCAAGTTCAAAACGAAAAAAGGGGAGTAGTCTTTTCCTTGCGGAGAATTCGCTGAAGTGGTATCATATCGGCTTTTCCATGTGGGGGACGAATGTGGGACCTTCCATGTTGATAGCTTCCGCAAGTGCTGGATTTACTACCGGTATTGTTTCGGGGAATTATGCCTGGTATGCATTTGTCTTTATATGTCTGCTTGCTTTTGTCTTTGCTCCCCGATATTTGGGTAGTCGCATTACGACATTGCCCGAATTTATGGGAAAACGTTTCGGACAATCTACCCGTAACATCCTTGCTTGGTATACCATTATTACCATTCTTATTTCATGGCTTGCATTGACTTTATTTGCCGGTGGAGTCCTGATCCGTCAAGTCTTCGATATTCCTATGTGGCAATCAGCATTGCTGTTACTTGTCATCTCCGCTTTCTTTACAATGCTCGGCGGACTGAAAGCTGTGGCCTACACGAATGTATATCAAATGATACTGTTGATTGTAGTATCAGCCACACTGGCTATCATGGGAATCTATAAAGTGGGCGGTGTAGGCGCACTGGTGGACGTCGTTCCGGCGGATTACTGGAATCTTTTCCGTTCGAATGACGACCCGGCTTTTCCCTGGCTACCTATTATCCTGGGTTATCCTATTATGGGAGTTTGGTTTTGGTGTACGGATCAGTCGATGGTGCAACCGGTTCTTGCTGCCAGGAATCTCAAAGAAGGACAGATGGGAACCAACTTTACCGGATGGTTGAAAATATTAGATGTACCTCTTTACATTCTTCCCGGCATTATCTGCCTCGCTTTATTCCCACAATTGGAGAATCCCGATGAGGCTTACATGACAATGGTGACTCATTTGTTCCCGACAGGAATGGTCGGCTTGGTATTGGCTGTATTGACGGCAGCATTGGTAAGTACTGTCGGCTCTGCTTTGAATGCATTAAGTACGGTATTCACGATGGATATCTATGTGAAGAAAATCCGACCGCAGGCCAAACAGAGAGAGATTATCAGAGTGGGACAAGTGGTTACGGTAGTCGGTGCACTGATCTCTGTGATAATAACCATAGCGATCGACAGCATCAAGGGACTGAATCTGTTTAATGTTTTCCAGTCTGTACTGGGATTTATAGCTCCTCCGATGGCAGCTGTATTTCTCTTTGGCGTGTTCTGGAAACGCACCACTACTCTGGCTGCTAATATGGCTCTGACATTGGGAACAGTGTTCAGCATCGGAGTGGGAATCTTGTATTTATGGGTGTTTCCGGCAGAACAATATGATGTATGGCCCCATTTTATGCTGCTTTCCTTCTACTTATTCGTTATCATCGGAATAGGCATGATAGTAGTCAGCCTGTGGGATAAGTCTCCGCAATTGGGCATCTTGAATATGGAAAAGATAGAGGACAAACCTGCACGAATTGTTCTTATCCTATGGGGATTACTTATTGTGACCATGATTGGGCTTTACATCTTCTTCAATGGCCACTAATTTTTATTCACCACAGAGAACGCAGAGGACACAGAGATTATTATCTAATAATAAAAGACTCTGTGTCCTCTGCGTTCTCTGTGGTGAAACTATTTTCTGCGAAAACAATTCTCATACGTACACAGCCCGCAGGTATATTCCAGCTTACGGACATGAGAACCCACTCCAATAATACCACTTACAGATTTGATGGGAATCATCAGGCTGGAATCTGTCAACTGAATACCACAAGGCGAAGCAACCGGAAATAAGGAGAATAGTTTTTGTTGTTCCGATACGTGCCATCCGCAATAACCGGGGCTATACCTATTAGTGTGTTTCCAACCTCTTTTTTCGATAAATACAGCCAACTCCTCTTCCATGCAATCAGCAGCCTTTTCTGCAATGATGCTCCCCAATGAATCTGCTATATATATTTTCACCATGTCATCCTTTTGCTGGAGGAGATGTTGGAACTCCTCAAATTCAACTCCGGCAGTTGCGGTAAAAAAGGCAAAAGCTTCCGAACCCCGTAATTGGCGGGCAATGGTTTTACCGATTGAGAGAACCGTATCTTTTACAGTCAGTGTTGCTTTTTCAGTGTCAAGCAGTCCGTCAGTGAGGAAAAATAAAAAACGGGGACGAAGAAGGGGAGTGATACAGTCAAGTAACGTATTTATTTCTTCTATGACCATTCCATCCGGCATAGAATCTTTATATCCCATCGCCTCGTAAATATCAGATGATGGGATTTGCAGTTTTTGATAAGTAAGCTCCTGTTCAACCATTGGTGGATGCATTGAAATATATAGGTTGTTGTAATCCTGCGGACACAGAATTAAACTTGTGTCTTATTGAATTCTTCCAATGCAGTATAAAATGCATCTATATTAACAGAAGACGTATGTGGCGGAATATCACAACCACTTGACAATACGAAATTCGGATATGCACGGGTAGCCTCCAATAGTTGCAAAGTCGCTTCCTTCATAGTCTCCGGACCTGCCATTTTGAAAAGGCTCACCGGGTCCAGATTTCCCATTGCCAGTGCATCGGTCGGAACCTCTTTCAACGCTTCCTCCATTTTGATTTTATTCCCGAAATGATAAGCGGCTGCACTGGTATAAACCATCGCTTGCGTGCAATTCCCTGTGTTTCCGCAATTATGAAGCACTACGGCAAAGTGATCATCCTGTACCTTCTCTATTATTTCTTTCACAAATAAAGAAGAATATTGCAGGCAATCTTCGTTGGATAACAGTCCTGCAGCAGGTTCAGCCATGACTACACCGTTCACACCAGTTGCTTTCAATGCCATGCAATAGCGGGTGATGAAGTCACTGCATTTTCTTAATAACGTATTGGCTGCATCGGGATTAATATAAATCAGCATCATGATTTCCGACATATCATACAAACGTCCGGCCAGCGAATAAGGACCGATGCAACCGGCAAAAACCGGACGATCTGTTACATTTCTGGCTGTCAGCATATTTGCTTTAAGATATTCCGGGATTCTTCCTTTATTCAACGCCGGAACTTCCAGCTTTTCAATAGCAGCTTCATCCGCCAGTAAACGGCCGGACACACTGGGCACCTCATTTTCCGGAAAGAGAATCTCTGCCCCGAAAGCTTCCGCTTCTACCGTCAGATCCATGATAACGGTTGCTGCCGCAGCCGGATACTTGTCACAAAGAGCCTTGATAGCCTCATAATGAACCTGTCCGTTTGTTACCGCATCATGCACCGTTTTCCCGATAAATTCGATACCCGGATGTGTCATGATCGGAATTGCAATCGTTTCCTTACGTTGGATCGTTTGGCTGATCCATTCTTTCATATTCAGTTTACCCATAATTTCAGTTTTTAATATCGTCTTGTAATAAAGACGAAGTTGCCCTTCTTTTGTAATCTCGTATATGATAAAATCTTATACCGGTATAAAAATAAAGCTGTCCTTCAAAAAGAAGAACAGCTTTACACCTATTTGATTTATCTTCGAGCTTTATTTTACCGGAATCTTATCAATACGGTTCTGATGGCGTCCGCCGTCAAATTTGGTAGAGAAGAACTCTGTCAAAATCATGTCCGCTTCTTCAGTGCTGATGAAGCGTCCTGGCATAACCAATACATTAGCGTCATTGTGCTGACGAGCCAGGTGTGCGATTTCTGCATTCCAGCAGAGAGCGGCACGAACCCCTTGGTGCTTGTTCAGCGTCATATTGATTCCGTTTCCACTGCCGCAGATAGCGATACCGGGATAACATTCTCCCGATTCCACTGCAAGAGCCAGCGGATGAGCATAATCCGGATAGTCTACGCTTGCGGTAGAGTTAGTTCCGAAATCCTTGTAAGCCCAGCCTTTTGCTTCCAGCCAGCCGCGAACATATTCTTTCAGTTCAAAACCGGCATGGTCGCATGCTAATCCGATTGTTTTCATTAGAGCATTGCTTTTACTTGATTATATACGTTCTCGGCAGTAAATCCAAGTTTCTCATCCAATACTTTATAAGGAGCAGAGAAACCGAAAGATTCCAATCCCCAAACTTTACCGTGGCAACCTACCAGACCTTGAAGAGTGACAGGCAGACCGGCAGTCATACCGAAAATCTTCGCATCTGCCGGAAGGATAGCTTCCTGATATTCTTTCGGTTGGTTGCGGAACAGACCTTCAGACGGAGCAGATACAATGCGTACCTTCACGCCATCTTTGCGAAGTAACTCTGTGCCGGCTACCAATGTAGCTACTTCAGAACCTGAAGCCACCAGGATAACATCCGGATTTTCGTCGGAACCTGCTACGATATAAGCACCCTTGGCTGCCTGTTCGTAATCTGTTCCTGCCGGTAAATTGGCAATATTCTGACGAGAGAAGATCAATCCTGTCGGAGTAGACATATTTTCCATAGCAAGTTTCCAAGCGATGGTTGTCTCTTCTGCATCAGCCGGACGAAGTACCAACATAGAGTTGTGTCCCTTATGGTTTTTCAGTTTTTCCATCAGGCGGATTTGAGCTTCCTGTTCTACCGGTTCGTGAGTAGGACCGTCTTCACCTACGCGGAATGCGTCGTGTGTCCAGATAAATTTCACCGGTTGTTCCATCAAAGCAGCCATACGTACGGCAGGTTTCATGTAGTCGGAGAATACGAAGAAGGTACCGCAAGCAGCGATCACACCACCGTGGAGAGACATACCGATACAGATACAAGCCATTGACAATTCAGATACACCTGCTTGGAAGAATGCTCCGCTGAAATCACCTTTCTTGAAAGAATGAGTCTTTTTCAGGAAACCGTCAGTCTTGTCAGAGTTAGAAAGGTCGGCCGAAGCAACGATCATGTTTTCTACCTGTGTAGCAAGTGCGCCCAATACGGTTGCAGATGCAGCACGAGTAGCGCTACCTGCTTTCTGTTCGATAGCAGCCCAGTCCACTTTCGGAGCTTTGCCCGAGAAGAAGAGTTCCAGTTTTGCTGCCAGTTCCGGGTTTGCTTTCGCCCATGCAGCTTTCTTTGCATACTTTTCAGCAACGATCTTTTTCAGTTCTTCTGCTCTTTTTGCATACAGTTCGGCTACTTCCGGGAATATAACGAACGGGTTGGTAGGATCACCACCCAGATTCTTGATTGTATTTACATAAGCGTCGCCACCGAGAGGAGCACCGTGTGTAGCGCAGTTAGCTTCATAGCTGCTGCCGTCTGCCTTGCGTGCACCTTTACCCATTACGGTTTTACCGATAATCAGTGTCGGACGTTCTTTTTCAGCTTGTGCTTCTTTGATTGCCGCACGGATTTCGTCAGGATCATTACCGTTGATACTAAGTACGTTCCATCCCCATGCTTCATATTTCATGGCAGTGTCTTCAACGGTTACGTCTTTCGTTTCTGTAGAAAGCTGAATATCGTTGGAGTCATAGAACATAATCAGGTTGTCCAGTCCCAGTGCACCGGCAATACGTCCGGAACCTTGAGAGATTTCTTCTTGAATACCACCGTCAGAGATGTAAGCGTAAATAGTCTGATTCATCACCTCGTCGAAACGGGCTTTCAAGAATTTGGCAGCGATAGCAGCACCTACTGCAAAAGTGTGTCCCTGTCCCAGCGGACCGGAAGTATTTTCGATGCCACGCATGATGTCCACTTCAGGATGTCCCGGAGTAGGGCTTCCCCATTGACGGAATTCTTTCAGCTCGTCCAGCGTGAATTTTCCTGTCAATGCCAACGTAGAATAAAGCATCGGAGACATGTGGCCCGGGTCGAGGAAGAAGCGGTCACGTCCTTCCCAACGGGGATTTTCAGGATCGTATACTAGAAACTCAGAGAAGAGTACATTTACAAAATCAGCACCACCCATGGCGCCACCCGGGTGACCGGAATTGGCTTTCTCAACCATTGAAGCAGCAAGAATACGGATGTTATCCGCTGCACGATTCATAAGTTTGTTATCGTTCATATCATTAAAATTTAATTGATTTCTGTCAGATTGTTCGCAAAGATAACTCTTTATGTGGATTTAACAATCCAAAAGAGCTATCTTTTTTATCGACAATTTTACGGTCTTCTTGTTTGTGATACAATAAGTAATTGCTCTAAAATTACTGTAACTCTAAAGTAACAATGGACTTAGCAGGAAGTTTTACCTTCATTGTACCTTTATTGATTTTTACCTCTTTGAAAGGTGCCGGTTTTACAATATTAGGTTTTTCAAAAGAATTGTAATCGGTCAGTTTGGAAGCGGTCAGAATCTCTCCGATAGCTTTCTTGGCTTTCGTATCACCCAGATTGATGGTGATTTCCTGCGCTTCATCAGCATCTACATTGGAAAGAGAAATATGGATTACCCCATCTTTGTTTTTGGAAGCTGTGGCGCTCACCATCGGTACAGTGCGGTTATCACGTACATTTATCTTTTCGCAAGTCAGGTCGATAGGAAGATAAGTGGCATCCTGGTGTACTTTATACATCTTGAAGACATAATAAGTAGGCGTCAACACCATTTCTTTGTCTTTCGTCAGAATCATCGATTGAAGTACATTGACAATCTGTGCGATATTTGCCATCTTCAGGCGGTCTGTATATTTGTGGAATACATCAAGACTTAAAGAAGCCACGAAAGCATCACGAAGTGTGTTCTGCTGATACAGATGTCCTTTGATGGTTCCCGGTTCTTCATCCCACCAGGTTCCCCATTCGTCCAGTAAGAGGGCGATTTTCTTGTCCTTGTCATATTTGTCCATGATGGTACAATGTTTCTTGAGTACATCTTCCACTTCCAGACATTTGCCCATCGTCCAGTAATAATCATCCTTGTTGAATTGAGTGGCTGATCCTTTGCTGCCACTCCATCCGGTTACGGTATAATAGTGCAGAGAAAGACCGTCCATCCGGTGTCCTACGCGATTCATCAATACATCTGTCCATTTGTAATCATAGTCACTTGCGCCACTGGCAATCTTGAACAGACGGTTGCCGTCATAATTACGGCAATAAGTAGAATAACGACGATATAAGTCTGCGTAATATTCCGGACGCATGCTGCCACCGCACCCCCAGCTTTCATTTCCTACACCGAGATATTTCAGTTTCCATGCTTTGTCGCGACCATTCTTACGGCGAAGGTTGGCCATAGGCGAGTCTCCATCAGAAGTCATATATTCCACCCATTTGGCAAGCTCTTCCACTGTGCCGCTACCTACATTTCCACTCACGTATGGTTCGCAACCCAGCATTTCGCAAAGATTCAAAAACTCGTGCGTTCCGAAACTATTATCTTCAATGGTTCCGCCCCAGTTGTTATTCACCATCTTCGGACGGTTCTCTTTCGGACCAATGCCGTCCATCCAGTGGTATTCATCGGCAAAGCATCCGCCCGGCCAGCGAAGAACGGGAACGGACAAGTCTTTCAGTGCATTGAATACGTCTGTGCGATATCCCTTGATATTAGGAATATCCGAGTTTTCGCCTACCCAAAGACCGCCGTAGATACATGAACCCAAGTGTTCGGCAAACTGGCCGTAAATTTCCTTCGGTATGATTTCTTTGCCTTGATCGGCATGTACGGTTATGGTAGCACTCTTTTGTGCAGAAAGAGATACAGATGCTGCCAGAAAAGCCGTGCTGACTAATAGTTTTGCTTTCATAAATGGTATTTGTTTAATGATTATTTTTTACCACAGATTACGCAGATTATCACAGATTGATTTTATTCTGACTACTATCATGTTATAACCCATAAATAATCTGTGTTAATCCGTGTAATCTGTGGTGACTTCTATTTTAGTAAACGAACTTCATAAACGGCAGAGGTCCATTCCGTCCTGTCAGGGATAAAACGTATCGGACAACTACCCGTATTCAATTTTTGAGGCAAAACGTATGAAAGGGTTATGAAACCGTCTTTATCCGCTTCACTGACAGTTGGATGAATAGCCAACTTTTCGTTATTCAAAAGAATAGCCACTTTATTGCGGTCATCTTTCCGTACCGTAATCAGGAGGCGGCTTGCTTCTTCTTTCACTTTCAACTGATAGCCGAACCAACCTTTAGCACGTCGGAAATGCCGGTCTTTATTCGTCCCTGTTTCTGCCTGCTCATACTGGATGCCATGATCAGACTCCGGCTGCTGTTCGCCAGGGAAGATCAGGTCAATGGTTTGATTAGCTAATTCCGTTGCTTTTCGTTCAGCCGTTGCCATCTCTTCCTGAATCGCTTTAAACTGCTCTTCGCTTGCCTGTCGGAAATAAACGGCATAACGGGAATTATGCAGGCGGAAGAACGGGACGAGTTCCAATGCTTTGCCTTGTGCAGGATAAACCTCTCCGTTATAGCTGAAAGTAATCCGGCTATTCTGTTCTTTCTGAAGAGATTTGCAGATTGAATCTGGATTTCCTATCAGCATCGGGACTTCTTGCAAAGGAATTTGTTTGCCATGAGCGATATGTCCGCCACGGCTGTCATCGGCATATAAACCGTCAAGATGTTCTGTGCCTGTGGAAGCTGCAAGAACGATCGGACCATATAAGAAAGCATAATAATCTTTCTTGTCGGGAATCTGTTCCACGCTGACTTTCATAGGCAAGTGGAAAGTAACGACATCTCCTTTTTTCCATTTGCGGGAGAGAGGAAGATATTGGTTACCTTTTGCCATAATGAACATTTTTCTTTTTCCATTGATGCTGACGCTATATCCTTTGGATTGGTTCGCCCATTCCGGAATACGTATCATTAAAGTACGTTTTTTCTTAGGCGCTTCATCTATTCGCAAAGTTACCTTGCCGTCATCAGGGAAACAGGTTTCCTGTGTCAAAGTAATGCCTTGCTCTTTCCAGGTCAGTTGTGAAGGAATGAAGAGATTGACATAAAGAGTGTCTTTCCGATACGCATAGATAAATTCACCGTATTTGGTATGATTCTCCAAGCCTGAACCTACACAGCACCACATGGATGTTTCCGGTTGTGAGTACACACGATAGTGTCCCGGACGCATAGGAGTGAAGTAGACAAATCCACCTTTATCCGGCTCTTGTGACGCTAGAATATGATTGTAAAGCGCACGTTCGTAATAGTTTACGTAGTTGGGATCAGGTTCGTTTGTTTGATTCGGATTGTGAGAATTCTGATAAAGCATTTTGGTAAGACGGAGCATGTTGTAAGTATTACAGGTCTCCGGTCCTTGAACGTCGTTCAGCATGGACGTGAAGTTATCCGACGGATGGAAATGTTCGCGGACGCTATTTCCTCCGATGCAGACAGAACGGTGATTGACTACCGTGTTCCAGAAAAAACGGGCGGCATGATCCCATTCTGCAGCATGATTCCAATTCTTGTCGTCTTGTGAAAGTTCGGCTATTCGCTTGTAGCCGATCACTTTCGGAATCTGTGTGTTGGCGTGCATCCCCGTCAATTTGTCTTCTTCTTTGATAAGCGGGTCTAAGATGAGCTTGTGAGAGAAACGGCGTGCCAGTTCCAGATACTTCTTGTCGCCTGTGATTTCGGCTACGTCAGCGAACGTTTCGTTTAATCCGCCATGTTCGCTACGAAGCATATCCTGCATTTGTTCGTCGCTCAAGCCGGAAGTGATATCGATCATCCAATCTGTAAAAGCGATAAGCATTTGGCGTGCAAGGTCGCTTCCTGCATAGAGATATGCATCCCGCAATCCGGCGTAAGTCTTATGTATATTGTATAGAGGCACCCATTTGCCGTTAAGGTCGAAACCTCCGGCACGGATCTTTCCTGCTTTTATATCTTTCCAAAGTTGAAGGCTTCCCGGAGTTCCTCCGATGAATCCTGTGCCGACAGTTTGTTGTGCCCGGTTCAACTCATTCAGCATGTAGTTGAGGCGATTATAGACTGCGGTATCTCCGGTGGCGGCATACATCATGGAAAGTGCGGATAAATAATGTCCGCCGATATGTCCGTCCAATCCGGTATTTTCCCAATTGGTGTAGCTGGGGGCTTTAGGCTGTAACCCTGCTTCGCGGAGAAAAGGAGCGAGCAGACGGTCGGGGTCTAATGCAAGTATGTAATGTAAATCAGTCTGTTGAGCTTGCAGAAACGGACTATCCAATAGTTTCACATTCTGTAAAGGGAAGTAAGACACTTGTGGGGCGTTTTGAGCTTTGCCCAGTGAGATGGACAGCACAAGTGCAAGTATGAACGAGGTGGTTTTCATGATAATAGTCTCCCCATCTCCCTCTCCAAAAGAGGAGAGGGGTGGAGATAATTAATGTTAATACTTAGTTAGAATTGGCTCTTGATAAACAGCGATTTATCGGCAATCTCTGATGAACAACAATGGATTGCCGACTGTCAATTATTTAAATTTGACTGCTGCCTCTTCGATAGGCAATCCTGCCTTGTAATTTTCGATGTATGCATTGAAGCCGGCTACATCTTCGGGCGTAGGTGATACCTCGATACCCGCGTCACCGACAAATACGCTTTCATCCAGAAAATCGGCAAGAGATTGTTTCTTTTCATTGTTCACGAGGTAAGAACCTAACAGGGCAATACCCCAGGCACCACCTTCACCGGCTGTTTCCATCACGGAAATAGGCGAGTTGATGGCTGCAGCAAGTATTCTTTGGCCTACTCCCTTTGTTCTGAATAATCCTCCGTGACCAGTAATTCTGTCCACTTTGATTTTTTCTTCGTTGAACAGGATGTCGTTACCAATCTTGAGTACTCCTACCGAAGCATACAAGTGAGTCCGCATAAAGTTTGCCAGGTTGAACTTGTCATTTGCCGAACGTACAAACAAAGGTCTTCCGTCAGCAAGTCCTGTTACAGGCTCGCCTGAAATATAATTGTATGAAAGCAAACCTCCACAATCAGTATCACCAGTGAGCGCAATATTGTAGAGTTTACTATAGATTTCATCTATATCTACAGGTATGCCCAGAAGCTCCTGGTATTCCTTGAACAAGTTAACCCATGCGTTGAGATCAGAAGTGCAGTTGTTGCAATGCACCATGGCTACCAGACTTCCGTCAGGAGTTGTCACCATGTCAATCATTTCGTATGGCTTCGACAGTTCTTTCTCCAATACAATCATTGAGAATGAAGAGGTACCTGCGGATACATTTCCGGTACGTTGTTTGACTGCGTTAGTCGCAACCATTCCGGTACCTGCGTCTCCTTCCGGCGGACAAACCGGTATTCCTGCCTTCAAATGACCCGATGCATCGAGTTTTTTACTTCCTTCCGGAGTGAGGACACCGGCATTTTCACCAGCTGACAATACTTTAGGCAGAATATCTTCCAGTTTCCAGTTATATTCTTTCGGAGCAATCAGTTTGTTGAACTTAGCCACCATTTCAGCCGAATAGTTATGGGTAGTCGGATCAATAGGAAGCATACCTGATGCATCACCTATTCCCAGCACCTTTTCGCCTGTGATCTGCCAATGCACATAACCTGCTAGAGTGGTCAGGAAGTCGATTTCATTAACGTGTGATTCATTGTCTAAAATAGCCTGATACAAGTGGGAAATGCTCCAACGCAGAGGGATATTATAGACAAATAGTTCGGATAAAGCAGCCGCTGCGCGACCTGTATTAGTGTTTCTCCAAGTGCGGAAAGGCACGAGGATTTCTTCTTTTTTGTTGAATGGCATATAACCATGCATCATAGCGCTGACACCGATGGCAGCCAGAGTCTCGATCTCTATGCCGTATGCATTCTTTACGTTAGTACGAAGATCAGCATAACAATCTTGCAGCCCTGACCAGATGGCTTCAATGCTATACGTCCAAAGTCCGTCAACTAACTGGTTTTCCCAAGTGTGGCTACCTTGAGCAATAGGCTTGTTTTCCTGGTCGATCAAGACAGCTTTTATTCGTGTAGAACCGAGTTCTATACCAAGAATTGCTTTACCTGCCTCGATGGTTGATTTTGCATCTAATTTCATGTTGAAATCAATATTTTAAGGTATAACGATCATTATAAAAAAATCAAGTTTCGCAAAAACTTAACGAAATAATTAAGCCATGCGAAACTTGAATAATTGTTTTTAGCAAAGTGCTTTATTCAACATGTAATAAACTTCGTTCATGCGCAGTTCTTTCTTGAAGCAGCTGATCGTAGTATCCTTGTTAATATGCACCATTTCGATACCTGCGATTTCAGCATAATCTTCCCAATATTCTGCTGTCAGGTCGTAAGAGAAGCAAGAGTGGTGAGTTCCACCAGCCAGAATCCATGCACCTGCACCTACTTCAAGGTTTGGCATCGGAATCCAGAGAGCAGAAGCAACCGGCAACTTAGGCAGCGGTTTCGGCTCGATACATTCTACGTCGTTCACGATCAGACGGAAACGGTTACCCATATCTACAACAGTAGCAGTACAGCCTGTACCTACTTTTGAAGTGAAGACCAGACGTGCAGTCTGACTCTTGCGGATACCTATACCGAGGAAGTGTACTTCCAGGCGAGGTTTGTTGGCTGCGATAAGCGGACAGATTTCCAACATGTGTGACTGAAGGATAGAGCTGTTTGCACCATCGAAGTTCAGTGTGTAATCTTCCAGGAATGAACAGCCTTTAGGAAGACCCTGATTCATTACCCATACAGTGCGGTACAGAGCAGCCGATTTCCAGTCACCTTCAGCACCGAATCCATAACCTTCCGCCATCAGACGTTGTGAAGCAAGACCCGGGATTTGATCGAAACCATTGTATTCAATGTCGCCCAAATCGTCGAAGTTGGTAGTAAATCCTTTGGCACCTTTTGCTTTCAGGATAGCACGTATAGCCAGTTCAGCCTTGGCAGCATTCCATACTTTCTGGTAAGCTTCAGTTGATTTATCTTCCAGAGAAGCATCGTGATCGTATTCCTTGAAGTAAGTAGCTACCAATGCATCTACCTCTTCATTTTTGATATCCTTGTGATATTCCATCAATTCGCTTACCGGACAGTAATCTACGTGGTAACCCATACGTTGTTCAGCTTCCACTTTATCACCATCGGTTACAGCTACGTTGTTCATCTGATCGCCGAAACGGATAATCAGCATATCCTGTGAATCTGCCCAACCGGCACAAACACGCATCCAAACGGCAATCTTATGCAAAGTCTCTTCCTCTTTCCAGTAACCTACCACTACTTTACGACGGATACGCATACGGGTGCAGATATGTCCGAATTCGCGGTCACCGTGAGCAGACTGGTTCAGGTTCATGAAATCCATGTCCATTGTATCCCAAGGAATTTCCTTGTTGAATTGAGTATGCAGGTGCAACAAAGGCTTCTTCAACTGTTGCAAGCCGTGAATCCACATTTTAGCAGGAGAGAACGTATGCATCCAAGTGATAACACCGACACACTTTTCGTCATTATTGGCTGCTTTGAAAACAGCTTCCACTTCTTTAGAAGAATTAGCTGTTCCTTTGTATACCACCTTTACAGGAAGTTTACCGGATTCGTTCAATCCGTTAACCATTTCATTAGAGTGTGCATCTACTGCGATTACTGCGTCACCTCCGTACAAAAGCTGTGCTCCTGTTACGAACCATACTTCATATTGATTAAATGCGTTCATAATGTTATTGCTTTAATTGTTATTGTTCTAATTTTTAATCTTTAATTATTTCTGTCCGTAATAAGCATTCGGACCATGCTTGCGGCTGAAATGTTTTTCTATCAGCAGCGGATTCATTGTTAAATTGGGATTCACCGCATAAGCGATACTTGCCATTTTAGCTACCTGTTCCATAACCACAGCATTGTGTACGGCATCATACGCGTCTTTTCCCCAAGAGAAAGGACCATGATTTTTCACCAATACTCCCGGTGTATGTACAGGGTTCAAGCCTTCAAAACGTTTCACTATCACATTACCGGTTTCCAGCTCGTAAGCACCTTTCACTTCCGCTTCTGTCATATCCGCTGTGCAGGGAATGGCATCATGGAAATAATCTGCATGAGTGGTTCCGATATTCGGAATGTCACATCCGGCTTGTGCCCAGGCTGTAGCATAGGTAGAGTGCGTATGTACCACTCCTCCGATCTCCGGAAATGCTTTGTAAAGTACTACGTGAGTAGGAGTATCCGAGGATGGCTTCAGCCGTCCTTCAACGACCTTGCCATCCAGATCCACTACTACCATATCTTCGGCTTTCATATCATCATAACTTACACCACTGGGTTTGATTACTACCAATCCGCTTTCACGGTCGATGGCAGAAACATTTCCCCAAGTAAAGATGACTAATCCATGCTTTACCAATTCGAGATTGGCATGAAATACTTTTTCTTTTAGTTCTTCCAGCATAATGATTATAATTTAAATTTCGGGTCCTTGCGGTAAGCCTTGCTATTGAACTTATATAAGGCAGCACCACGTTTCGAACCCAGTTTGTCAATTTTATCAGTCTTTTCTATATAATCCATTTCAGCCACTCTTTTACGGAAATTCCGTTTATCCATTGTTTCACCGTAAATGGCTTCATATAAACTTTGTAATTGGGATAATGTAAATAGCTTCGGCAATAGATTGAAACCGATGGGCTCTACAGATGCTTTCTGTTTCATCAGTTCCCGTGCTTTTTCTACCATTTCAGGATGGTCGAAGATAAGCGGGGGAAGTTCATTTATATTCACCCAGTAAGCATTGTGTTTCTGAACCTGTTTCCGGTCATACTCATTGATGTTAATCAATGCATAATAAGCCACGGAGATAACCCGTTCACCCGGATCGCGATCGATAGCTCCAAAAGCTCCCACCTGTTCCATGTAAACGTTTTCCAGTCCGGTAAGCTCATGCAATACACGTTTAGCGGCATCATCCACACTTTCATTGTTTTGTACAAATCCTCCCATCAGTGACCATTCACCCATTGCCGGCTCGAAGTTTCTCTTTAACAATAACAGGCTGATTTCCCCTTCGTAGAAACCGAAAATGATACAGTCTATGCCGACATAGAAGGCCGGATTCGAGCTATAATAAACCTTTTCCCGCCCCTTTTCCAAAGAGGGGGAATTAGAGGTTATCATTGGCTCTTGTGAATTATCTTTATCCATTTAGATTGTGATTTTAGTTATAATAAAACAGTCTTTCCGTAGATAAGACTATTTTCAGGCTTCTCTTTCAACCCTTCCCTAAGAGGAGGGTTGAAAGAGAAGCTTATTTTTACCAGAAATACCAGTAGAAAGCAGCAGTAATGGCCAGAATAATTACCGTATGAATAATATCCCAGTGATTCCAGCTTGCACGTGTAGCGGCTTTTTGTTCCTTAGTAGCCGTACCGAATACTAGTCCCTGAATCTTTTCTGCAGTTGGAGCTTCTGTTGCCAGACTGACTACGATTACTACAATAATACAGAACAGGAACATCCATCCACAGAAGAATAACCAGTTCATGTCATAGAACAAATATTTGAATGTAGAATCAGCTACTTCACCTGCGTTGCTATAATATACTTTTGCGCCGAGGCGGGTCAACCCGATTACCATGCCGGAGATCAATCCCCACATACCACCCTGGGCGGAAGTACGTTTCCAGCAGATCCCCAGTAAGAAAGCGGCAGCGATACCTGGTGCCAATACAGACTGAACATCCTGCAAGTAAGTATAAAGTACATCACCTACACTACGCATGATAGGAATCCAAAGAATACCTAAAACAACGATTACAATTGTTGCAATCTGACCGATACCCACCAGCTTCTTTTCCGGAGTTTCCGGTTTGAAACGTTTGTAAAAGTCGATAGTAAACAACATGGCTGATGAGTTAAACAGAGATGCAAGGGAACTCATCAAAGCGGCAAGAATACCACATACTACCAAACCTTTCACGCCCGCAGGAAGTAATTTGGCTACTAATGTCGGGAAGGCGGCATCAGCATTTGCTGTTCCGTTAGCCAGCATCGGTAAGAAACCTTCACCACCGGCACCGATATATTTTTGATGTAATGCAAATGCAATCATACCAGGAATCAAGAAAAGGAATACGGGTAGCAGTTTCAGATAAGCACCGAAAATAGTACCACGACGAGCTTCCATTTCATTTTTACCTGAAAGTACACGTTGTACGATGAACTGGTCGGTACACCAGTACCAGAAACCGATAATAGCCGAACCGATCAAAGCACCCAACCAAGGGAAGTTTGCATCATCGTTGCTACGAATCAGGTTAGTCATTGTATCACCGTAATCATTTACAGTAACAGCGCCGCAGACTCTCATCATTTCGTCCCATCCACCTAATTCTTTGAAACCGAGCACTAGAATTATTAATGATCCTAGCAGTAGGATAGGGGTTTGAAGAACAGAAGTGTAAAGAACTGATTTCATACCACCGAAGATAGTATAAAGCGCAGTTAACACTACCAGACCGATAGCTGCAATCCAGAAGAAATCAATTCCCCAAAGCTCTTTGATGCCGAATACTTGTTGGAATACGAGGCCACCGGCATAAACAGTTACGGCTACTTTGGTCAATACATAACTTACAAGAGAAATTACAGATAAAATAGTACGTGATTGAGGATTATAACGACGCTCCAGGAATTCCGGCATTGTATATACCATGCTTCGTGTATAGAAAGGAACGAATACCCATCCCAAAATCAAGATCATCCATCCCTGGATTTCCCAGTGTGCCATAGCCATACCACTGGATGCTCCGGCTCCTGCCAGTCCGATCAAATGTTCCGAACCAATGTTTGATGCAAAGATAGAGGCACCGATTGCAAGCCATGTTGCGTCGCGTCCACCCAAAAAATAATCCGCCGAGTCATTTTGTTTTTGTCTGACTACCCAAACAATAATACCGATCAGAGCCAGAAAAAAGACTCCGATTACTAGCCAATCTAATGCTTCCACAATAAATATGATTTATAAGTTAATATTATTTCTCTACAGAGAATTTGAAAATACATTCGCTATTATAAGTTTGTCCCGGTTCCAGTACAACAGAAGGCCAGTCTGCCTTGTTGGGGCTATCTGGATAGTGTTGTGTTTCCAGGCAGACAGAAGCACGTTGGTTGTAAACGATACCTTTCTTTCCGGTTACGGTTCCATCAAGGAAGTTTCCTGTGTAAACCTGTACACCCGGTTCGTTGGTATATACTTCCAGAGTGATGCCGCTTTCAGGTGAAGTTAGTTTGGCTGCTACTTGAGAAAGATCTCCCTTAGTGTTGAGCACCCAGTTGTGGTCATACCCTTTTCCGTTCTTCAGTTGAACGAAATCATAATTGTTGATCTCTTTACCTACCGCTTTCGGAGTGGTGAAGTCCATCGGAGTGTCTTTTACCGGAGCGATTTCGCCTGTAGTCATAAAAGTACTGTCTACCGGAGTATAATAGTCTGCGTTCACATACAGTATGTTGTCAGTTGAAGCTTTTGACGGATCACCAGCCAGGTTGAAGTAAGAATGGTTGGTCATATTGATGATCGTCTTTTTATCGGTAGTTGCGCTATATTTGATGTCGATAGCGTTGTCTTCAGTTAGTTTATAGGTCACTTTAGCTGTTACATTCCCCGGGAAGTTTTCGTCTCCGTCCGGTGAGACAAGTGTCAGTTCCAACGTTGTCGGATCAATCAGATTAGCTTCATAAACTTTGTATTGCCAACCTTTCGGACCTCCATGCAGGCAGTGGCCGAAATTGTTTTGCGGCAGTTGGATGGTATCACCGTCCAATGCGAAACGTCCCTGGTTGATACGGTTTGCATAGCGTCCGATAGAAGCACCAAAGTCGCTGGGTACATTAATATAGTCAGCAATGCTGTCAAAACCTAAAACTACATCCTGCATCTTACCGTTCTTATCGGGTACCATGACAGACACGATACGTCCTCCGAAGTTAGTGATGCATACTTCCATACCTGCCTTGTTCTTTAAGGTATAAAGAGCTGTTTGGGCATTGTTCACTTCTGTTTGAAATTTTACCGGGTCGAGACCGGACAAGGTCAGCTCGGAAGCCGGCTTGTTATTGCACGCAGCCAGCATCAGCGCGGCAAATCCTGCAAGTAGAAAATGTTTTTTCATGGTTTTATTTTTAATGTAAATGAGATGCTTATCTTATTTTGGGTGTAAAAGTAACACTTTCGTTTGGTGTATCAAATACACTCTTATATGTTGTGCAGCATAAATGGTGTATTTTATGATTTTCCATACACCTTATTATATATAAATGTACGCTTTCCATCCGTTTGTTTTTCATATAATAGAGCGTGCAAATAGGTGCTTTTTAATCTGGTTTCGTATTATAAATATCAGATGCGGATGGAAAATTGTGCAAATGAATGGAATTTGATCCTTTTTGACCGATAAACACCTATTAATGATAAATTTGGGTACGGAGAAAATAGAGAATCTGATTATCTTTGCATTTTAACTATATATAATTTTTTATTGAGAACCATGAGAAGATACGCAAATTTATTGGCAGTATTAGCCTTGTCTACTAACCTTGCCCTTCATGCTCAAACCAATGAGTTGGTGATACAGACGAAGAAGCTGGGTGCAGAAATCCAACCTACTATGTATGGACTCTTTTTTGAGGACATCAACTACGCTGCCGACGGCGGACTTTATGCCGAACTGGTGAAGAATCGTTCCTTTGAGTTTCCACAACACCTGATGGGATGGAAAACGTATGGAAAAGTGTCATTAATGAACGATGGTCCTTTTGAGCGTAATCCGCATTATGTGCGCCTTTCCGACCCCGGACACGCACATAAGCATACCGGATTGGATAACGAAGGTTTCTTCGGCATCGGTGTCAAGAAGGGAGAGGAGTATCGTTTCTCTGTTTGGGCGCGTTTGCCGCAAGGAAGTACGAAAGAAACATTGAGAATCGAACTTGTAGATACCCAATCAATGGGCGAACGTCAGGCACTTGTTGCAGGGAATCTTACGATTGATTCTAAGGACTGGAAAAAATACCAGATGATCTTGAAGCCCGGCAGTACTCATCCGAAATCCGTACTCCGTATTTTCCTTACCTCCAAAGGAACAGTAGATTTGGAGCACGTCTCCCTTTTTCCGGTTGATACCTGGAAAGGACATGAAAATGGGCTTCGTAAAGATTTAGCACAAGCATTGGCGGATATTCATCCCGGAGTCTTCCGCTTTCCCGGTGGTTGCATCGTAGAAGGTACCGACTTGGAAACTCGTTACGACTGGAAAAAATCAGTTGGCCCGGTAGAAAACCGTCCCTTAAATGAAAATCGTTGGCAGTATACTTTTACTCACCGATTCTTCCCTGATTATTATCAAAGCTATGGATTGGGATTCTACGAATATTTCCTGCTGTCTGAAGAAATGGGTGCGGCACCTCTGCCGATTCTGAATTGCGGACTTTCCTGCCAATATCAGAATAATGATCCGAAAGCTCACGTAGCAGTTTGTGATTTGGATAACTATATTCAGGATGCACTCGACCTGATTGAGTTTGCTAATGGAGACGTGAATACTACGTGGGGAAAAGTACGTGCCGATATGGGACATCCTGCTCCGTTTAACCTGAAGTTTATCGGTATCGGTAACGAACAATGGGGGAAAGAATATCCCGAACGTCTCGAACCGTTTATCAAAGCCATTCGTAAAGCTCACCCGGAAATCAAAATAGTAGGTAGCTCCGGTCCGAATTCCGAAGGAAAAGATTTTGATTATCTGTGGCCTGAAATGAAACGTCTGAAAGTTGATTTGGTGGACGAACATTTCTATCGTCCTGAAAGCTGGTTTCTGGCTCAAGGCGCCCGCTATGACAACTACGACCGTAAAGGTCCGAAAGTATTTGCCGGTGAATATGCCTGCCATGGAAAAGGAAAGAAATGGAATCATTACCATGCTGCTTTGCTAGAGGCTGCTTTTATGACCGGATTGGAACGTAATGCTGACATCGTTCACATGGCTACCTATGCTCCGCTTTTCGCTCATGTGGAAGGATGGCAATGGCGTCCTGATATGATTTGGTTCGATAACCTGAACTCTGTGCGTACCACTAGCTATTATGTACAACAACTGTATGCGCAGAATAAAGGAACAAATGTGCTTCCCCTTACCATGAATAAGAAAAATGTAACGGGAGCCGAAGGGCAGAACGGACTCTTTGCCAGTGCTGTTTACGATAAGGATAAGAATGAACTGATTGTAAAGGTTGCCAATACTTCCGCCACAATACAGCCAATTTCCTTGAATTTTGAAGGATTGAAAAAACAAGATGTACTGTCTGATGGCCGTTGTATCAAACTTCGTTCGATTGATTTGGATAAGGATAATACACTTGAGCAACCTTTTGCCATCGTTCCGCAGGAAACTCCGGTATCTATTGAAGGCAACGTGTTTACTACCGAACTGGAACCCACTACGTTCGCGGTATATAAGTTCACGAAGAAATAAGTAGAACTAATTAGATGTTATTAGACCAATAGGTTCTAGATTTTTGTTAATTGTAAAAAGTAAGGGCGGCTCCCATCACGGAAGCCGCCCTTCTTGATGTATAGTTATGTTATGATCATAATAACTTTTCAGGATGAGTTAGTTCTTCTACTAGCTCATATACAGTAGTACAAGGCTTGTGAGCCGCATAATCTGTTCCCGAAAATGATTCTCTTAAGCGTTGAGCGTGTTTGATAGCTAATGATTCATCTCCTATACGTTGTAATATGTCGAAAGTTTCCGGTGATTTCTTTTTATATCGGTAGTTTGAATCATTTGTTCTATTTTGTATTTCCCTTTCTATTTTCTCAATGTATTGAGAACGGGATATGCCGGTATCCAAATATTGAAAATGTAGATAATACCAAAGTTCGAATGACTCATTAGACCATGCGCAAAGAATATGATTCTTTTTTGCAAGCTGTATGGCGTCATTGAAATCATTAAAGTCATCCTTATCAAAAACAGCCCATACCCTGTCAAACTCTTTATTTGATTTATCACGAATAGCTATGGTTTCTTTGATAAGACTGACTGTACCTTGTCCCTTACCTTCAATTGTAACCTCACGGATATCCGAATAACGGTCTTTTATTAAAGCCTTGAAATAGTTAGGTTCAGTTCTTTCACCTTCACATACGATAAGGAAACTAACAGATACATTGCGTACTGCTACTTTTCTTCTTTTATCCAGTTTTGCCTGTCTTTGTTCTCTTTTTATTTCCTCAAACCGATGTTTCGGCAGCAGTCTACTCATTGTGTATTAATCTTTAATATATGGAATTGCGCCGTAACGTCCGTTGATATAATCTTTTTCAAAACTACGGTCTTTCCGAATCTTGTTTCCTTCCGGTTCTCTGAATTCTGCTAATGAATAGAGGTCGGTAGCTTCCGAATGATCTTTTTCCGTAAACCAAATCTGATCCCTACGGAATGTTTTTACATTCAGTAAATTGGTGTCGTGGGTAGCAAATATTAGTTGAGCTCCCTTGGGATTTGTTTTTGGATTGTTGAAAAGTTTAATAATATGTTGAGTCAGTAATGGATGGAGCTTGGAATCGAGTTCGTCTATAACTAGTAGACCTCCCAACGCCAATTGACCAATAACTAAGGCGGCCAAATCGAATAGTTTGTTAGTACCCGATGACTCATGCTCTTTCATGGAAAAGCGGGTTTCTCCAATGACTTCTTCCTGTTCATTATACAAATTATGTATGGTGTATGCTTTTACTTCTTTTGCCAACTTTTCATCTTCGGGAAGTTCAAATCTGTTAAACCCTACATTCATAGATTTCAAGAAATCTTGAATCTCTTGTTGAAAGCTAAGTTCTGGATTTTTATTATTACACATATCATTTGTAAATACAGACCAAGATTCATGGTCGATACCTGATATTACCCAGATACAGTCAATTTTATGAATAATTTTTTTGGCAATTTCACCGTTAAAAGAATCAATTGTAGATAAAAATAGTCCATTGTCACGTACCTTTTCTTCCAAACCTTTGCCTTCATTATACTCGTCAGCTATTCCGATTCCTTCTTCTGTACGAACAAATAAGCATTTTTCCTTTTTTGCTTTTCCCTCTTTTATATATAACCACTCTTCATAAACCTTCAGATTGTCTGCGGTAAAGCCATACGTATATGTTTGGTTATCTATCAGTATTTCTATTTCAAAAAATGATGGTTCTTGAGTTGATTTTTGGTTTAATAAGAAAGGAGTAATATTTAATTTATCTGTAGAACTCATTTTAGAAGAATAGTTGACTATCTCTCCAAATTTGCCAATCGCTTTTAAAAAGTTACTTTTTCCACTTGAGTTAGCTCCATAAATAACAGCTGATGGAAGTAGTCTATATCCTTCTTTTTCTATAACAGATTCATTCAATTCTTTAATAGCGGTAGCTTCCATGCTCAAAACCTTTTTGTCTTTGAACGAACGATAGTTGCCTACTGTAAAATTGATTATCATATTGTTTTTATATTAAGTTGTCTATTCTATAGAACATGGCAAAGATACGAATAGTTTTAGATAATTCTCTTAAAATGAGAATTTTTCTCATTTTAAGAGAATAGAGTTGAGATTGTGTGTTATTATGCCGTGTAAAAAATAAGGGCGGCTCCTATCACGGAAGCCGTCCTTATTACTTATTTAATAACGAATAAATTCTTATTCCAATCTACGAGAACCGTCACCGATTACTACGTCATACACTTTCGGGCTTCTGCCGAATTTAGCTTTGAAAGCAGCTTTTGTTTTTTCAACGAAGTTGTCATACAACTCATCCTTAACAAGGTTGATCGTACAACCACCGAAGCCACCACCCATTACGCGTGAACCGGTTACGCCGTATTCTTTAGCGCAGTCATTCAGGAAGTCGAGTTCTTCGCAGCTTACTTCGTACAGCTTGCTCATGCCGTGATGAGTTTCGTACATCTTCTGGCCAACAGTTTCGTAATCATCCTTTTCCAATGCTTCGCAAACATCGAGTACACGTTGGATTTCTTCAATTACATATTCTGCACGCATATAGTCTTCAGCGCTGATATCAGCTTTCGCTTCTTCCAGCATAGCCATCGTACAGTCGCGCAGGAATTCTACGTGCGGATGTTTTTTCTGGATAGCGGCAACAGCAGCTTCACAGCTTTGGCGACGCTTGTTGTAAGCAGAAGAAGCCAGTTCGTGTTTAACCACTGAATCCATCAGAACCAGACGATAGCCTTCCGGATGGAATGGGAAATACTGATATTCCAGTGAACGGCAATCCAGACGGATCAAGCTGCCTGCTTTACCGAACACAGAAGCAAACTGGTCCATGATACCGCAGTTAACACCGCAGTAGTTGTGTTCTGTTGCCTGGCCCACTTTAGCCAATTCAAATTTATCTATTTTGTTTTCACCGAACAGTTCGTTCAATGCGAAAGCATACGTACTTTCCAAAGCAGCAGAAGAAGACATACCTGCACCCAGAGGCACATCACCTGCAAAAGCAGTATTGAATCCCTTCACGTCAACGCCACGTTTAATCATTTCACGGCATACACCGAAAATATATCTTGCCCAGCTGGCACGTGGAGCATCCTCTTCGTTCAGACCAAATTCTACATAGTCTTTCAAGTCGATAGAGTAAGCTTTAACCTTGTCAGTGCCGTTTGGTTTGATTTCAGCAATCATGCCTTTGTCTACGGCTCCCGGAAATACGAATCCACCGTTGTAGTCAGTGTGTTCGCCGATCAGGTTGATACGGCCCGGAGAAGCATATAAAAATCCAGTAGTTCCGTCAAAGTGTTTAATGAAGCGACTTCTTACGTATTCTGTATCCATGATATTTATATTTTAAAGGTGAATAAATTGAATTCTATTCTATGTGATTATTCCACAGGAATATCCTTATTTACATTCTTGCAACCTACCAAGCCGTAGAACAACAGGTAAGCCAGAGCAGCGATAATCAACCAGTAGCTAGCCATATAACCTACAGAGTCAGAGATACTTTGTTGGATCAACGGCAATACACCACCACCAACAACCATCATCATAAAGATACCGGAAGCCTGTGCTGTATATTTTCCTAAGCCTTCTACTGCAAGGTTGAAGATACCACCCCACATTACAGAAGTACAAAGACCGCAAAGTACAAGGAACAAGGCACTTACAGGAACCTGTGCCATCATAAAGCCTTCACCTACAGTATAACCCGGCATTGAAACCGTTACATCTTTCGGAGTGAAGATAGCGATCAATACGAAAATGATAGCAGTAGCAGAAACAGCGATCAACTGTGCACGGCTGGAAACCTTACCACTGATAGCACTACTTGCAGTACGTCCCACAAGCATCAGCAACCAATAGATAGCAGCGATAGCACCACCGATAGCAGCACCGTTCATCATGATACCGGCACCTTTATCGCTTGAATCGGCAAGATAGAAGTTCAGTGTACCCGGGATACCAATTTCAATACCTACATAAATAAAGATACCGATTACACCCAGTAAAGTGTGACGGAAGCTCCATGGACTGTGAGAGAATTTTTCTTTCTTCACTCCACCTTTCTGAAGGTGTGGTTCAGGAATAGCAACAAATGAGATAACGATAAATGCAGCAACGAATACACCCATAGCAACGAAGAGCAGAGGAGCAACGTCAGACATAGCAGTACTTGAAGTAACAGTACCGATCAAAGCACCTACGAAAAGCGGAGTCAATGTACCAGACAAAGAATTAAGAGCTCCACCAGTCTGAATCAACTGGTTACCTTTGTTACCACCGCCACCGAGAAGGTTCAACATCGGGTTTACCACTGTGTTAAGCATACAAACGCAGAAACCGCAGATAAATGCACCAAGCAGATAGATTACAAAGTTTAATTTGATAACATACTCACCGAATGCAAATACTTCAGCACCTGCTCCGAATAAGCTGGAAAGATACTGTGTGAACAAACCGAGGAAACCGACTGCCATTGCAATCAAAGCAGTCTTCTTGTAACCGATCTTAACGAGCATGTTACCGGCAGGAATTCCCATAAACAGGTAAGCCAGGAAGTTCATCATATTTCCCATCATACCTAAAGTGTTCGAACCCGCATATTCATTTCTCCAGATTGTTCCGAATGGAGCAGCGAGGTTTGTTACGAAAGAGATCATCGCAAAGATGAAGAACATCGTGATAATTGCGACGAGATTACCGTTCTTTTTTTCTTGTGTCATGGTTCAAAAAAAATGTTAGTTTATAAAATTAGGTTAGTTATTTTTCAAATCTTATTCTTCTACCGTAAATTTGTAGACAGTGATCTGTTGGTATTCATCACCCGGCAGCAAGGTAGCCGATGGAAAATGAGGTTTGTTCGGAGTATCCGGGAAACACTGTGCTTCAAAGCAGATAGCGCTTCTGGCAGGGAATGTAGCTCCGTGTGCACCTTCAAATCCGTTGAGCCAGTTGCCCGTATAGAGTTGTACCCCCGCTTCGGTGGTATATACTTCCATGATACGTCCGCTTTCCGGGTCCTTGCAAGTGGCAGCCAGGTCGAGCGAACCGCTTTCCATCTTGTTCAGTACATAACAGTGGTCATATCCTGCACCGAAAATCAGTTGCTGGAATTTGTCGTCGATACGTTCGCCTACAGTGTGCGGAGCACGGAAATCCATCGGAGTACCTTCTACTTTGGCAATTTCACCGGTAGGGATAGAAACTTCGTCGATAGGCGTATAGAAATCAGCGTTGATCGTAACGATGTGGTTGTTAACGGTAGGAGTAGGGTTGGAAATACCGGCGAGGTTGAAGAAACCGTGGTTAGTCAAGTTAACGACTGTAGCTTTGTCGGTGGTAGCGCGGTATTCGATAGTCAGTGCATTTACTTCATTTTCCAGGCGGTAAGTCATTTCCACTTCCAGATTGCCGGGGAATCCCTCTTCGCCGTCAGCAGAAACATAGTTGAATTGCACTGTGCTCTCATCAATCTGGACAGCATCCCAAACACGGGCGTGGAAACCGGTAGGTCCACCATGTAGAGAGTTAGGTCCGTTGTTAATCGTGAGTTCATGTTCTTCGCCGAACAAGGTGAATTTTCCTTTGGCGATGCGGTTGCCGTAGCGTCCGATAGTAGTGCTTAGGAAAGGTTCCGGGCTGTTGATGACGTGGTCGATGCTGTCGTGTCCGAGGATTACATTAGCATACTTACCGTTTTTGTCCGGTACCATGATAGAAAGAATGGCGCATCCGTAATTGGTTACAGCTACTTCCATTCCCTTTGTGTTTTTGAGGATAAATAAATCAGTTTTCTTATCATTTATATCCTTTTGGAAATCTTTCCGGCTGAGCCCTGATAGATTCCCTTCTGTTGGGAATGTGTTATTCATGTCTGGTATTATTAAAAATTTCCTGCAAATAAAGGGAAATTCTTTCTTACTCACAAATTATTCCGACTAAATATGACAGGTGCTTTAGGAAAGTTTAGCTTTATTACTTCATCTTCTTTGGATGCAAGGACAAAAGATGATTTCTTAAATGAATTTTCATCCTCCTTTTCTTAAAAACTGAACTATTTTTTGTATGTTTGTTCCCGGATTGTAACAATCCGAGCGAATTTAATCTAAGTTTATAACAAGAAAAACAAAAATGTATCCATTAAAATTCGAACCTATTCTGAAGCAGACGCTTTGGGGGGGCGACAAAATTATTCCGTTCAAGCATTTGAATTCAGACTTGAAAGGAGTAGGAGAAAGCTGGGAGATTTCCGGTGTTGAGAACAATGAATCCGTAGTGGCTAATGGCCCGGATAAAGGTTTAACCTTGGCCGATATGGTAAGAAAGTATCGTGAGGAACTGGTTGGTGAAGCGAATTATGCCCGTTTCGGCAATAAATTCCCACTGCTCATTAAGTTCATCGACGCCAAACAGGATTTGTCAATCCAGGTACACCCAACAGATGAGTTGGCGAAGAAACGCCATAATTCGATGGGAAAAACCGAGATGTGGTATGTGGTAGATGCCGACAAAGGAGCTAAATTGCGTTCAGGATTCTCTGAACAGATTACCCCGAAAGAATATAAAGAACGCGTGTTGAACAATACGATTACCGACGTATTGCAGGAATATGAGATCCATCCGGGTGATGTATTCTTCCTTCCTGCCGGACGTGTGCACAGCATCGGGGCAGGTTCTTTCATCGCCGAGATTCAGCAAACTTCTGATATAACTTATCGTATCTACGATTTCAACCGTAAAGATGCGAATGGTAAAACCCGCGAACTTCACACCGATTTAGCCCGTGAAGCCATCAACTACGAAGTATTGGATGACTATCGTACTAAATACGAACCGTTGAAGGACGAACCGGTAGAACTGGTTGCCTGCACTTACTTCACGACTTCTCTGTATGACATGACTGAAGAAATCAGTTGTGACTATTCCGAACTCGATTCATTCGTGATCTTTATCTGTATGGAAGGATCATGTACAATGAGAGACAATGAAGGTAATGAACTGACTGTTAGTGCAGGAGAATCTATCCTGTTGCCTGCTACCACGCAAGATGTCACTATCACTCCCGAAGGAGGAAGTGTGAAATTGCTGGAAACATACGTATAAGATAATAGCGTACAAAATGAAGGTCATCCGACTTTGTTTCATCCTCATGATGGGCAAAGCCGGATGACTTTTTTTATTACTAATAGAATAAAAACGGCAAAAAACTCTTTAACTATATTTATTAAAAAGTTTATCTGGAACACACAAAAAGATTCGTTCTTTTGCCGCTTGCCAAATGGCATAATATATAAAATAACTAGTGATGTAATGAGGAACAAAAATGGATTTAGCCGATGTGCAGAGTTCTACATCGGCCGTTTGCGAAAGGAGGGACGCTATTCTACGGCGCATGTCTACAAGAATGCCCTCTTCTCTTTCAGCAAGTTTTGCGGCACGCTCAATGTGTCGTTCAGACAAGTCACCCGGGAAAGTTTACGACGCTACGGGCAGTATCTTTACGAGTGTGGCTTGAAACCCAACACGATCTCTACGTATATGCGTATGCTTCGTAGTATTTATAACCGGGGAGTAGAAGCGGGCATTGCGCCTTATGTGCCGCGACTGTTTCATGATGTTTATACCGGTGTCGATGTTCGCCAGAAGAAGGCCCTGCCTGCTGTCGAATTGCATAAGCTTCTGTATGAGGACCCCAAGTCGGAGCGTTTGCGTCGTACACAGGCTATTGCTGCCCTGATGTTCCAGTTTTGTGGAATGTCGTTCGCTGATCTGGCTCACCTGGAGAAATCAGCTTTGGAACAGAATGTGTTGCGATACAACCGTATCAAAACTAAAACCCCGATGAGTGTGGAAGTGCTTGATACAGCCAGAGAAATGATTAACCAGCTTCGCAATAGGGAAGATGCACAACCCGATTGTCCGGATTATCTGTTTGACATCCTTAGCGGCGATCAAAAACGTCTGGATGAAAGAGGGTACCGGGAATATCAGTCCGCTCTTCGCCAATTCAATAATTGTTTGAAGGACTTGGCAAGAGCCTTGCATTTGCAATCTCCAGTCACTTCCTATACACTTCGCCATTCTTGGGCAACGACAGCGAAGTATCGGGGAGTACCTATTGAAATGATTAGTGAATCATTGGGCCATAAATCTATAAAAACCACACAAATCTATTTGAAAGGCTTTGGACTTAAAGAACGTACAGAGGTAAATAAAGGGAATTTATCTTACATTAAAAACTGTTGTGTAGGCAGGGCAAAAAGTGCAAAGTATTAGTATTCAGAACTAAAGTATGTGTGTTACTTCTTAGGTAACGGAACTTAAATTTGACGCAAAGATAGACAAAAACATAAATAGTAAGCAAATATTCTTCCACTTTTTTTCGTTTTATCTGAAATATAGGAAAAAAACCATCCGAACATGAAATAACTTTATTTTCATGTTCTAAACTTTTTATTGCCTAATCTCTGGATTTTTCCTGTTGAGTATTAGGCAGTTCCTTTCTTGTGCCCTATTCCTATATGTGATTTCCATTTTTATAGAGACGCGCGCCTTGTGTGTGTATTGTCCGTTACCTAAGAAGTAACGGAATAACATGGGGTAAAAAAACATGATTTTAACAAAACCAAAATCACTTAGTGCTGGGCCTAGCGATGGGACAGGGGAAGGCGTAGCACACTCTAAACGCTGGTATGTTGCTCTGGTTCGTATGCACCACGAGAAGAAGGTAGCCGAACGTTTAGACAAAATGGGGATCGAGAATTTCGTCCCTGTCCAACAAGAAATTCATCAGTGGAGTGACCGGCGCAAGGTAGTTGAGTCTGTCCTTCTTCCAATGATGGTGTTTGTGCACGTAAATCCGAAAGAACGCAAAGAAGTTCTGGGTTTTTCTACAGTGAGCCGTTATATGGTGATGCGTGGTGAGAGCTCTCCGGCGGTGATTCCAGATGAGCAGATGGCTCGTTTCCGTTTCATGCTCGACTATTCCGAGGAAGCTATTTGTATGAACAGCTCTCCTTTGGCACGTGGTGAGAAGGTCCGTGTTGTGAAAGGACCTCTGACCGGGCTGGTTGGTGAACTGGTCAATGTCGATGGCAAAAGCAAGATTGCCGTCCGGCTGAATATGCTGGGATGCGCTTGCGTTAATATGCCTATTGGCTATGTCGAGGCTGTCTGCGAGAAAAACTAATCCCGTCATCATTTATCCACCATTTACATGAATACGAAATTATCCGGTGCTTTTGCACTGATATTCTTTTTCTTCTTTCTCTCGGCTTGCCAGTCCTATAAGAAAGTACCTTACTTGCAGGATGCGGAGATTTTGAAACAGGCGAATACGCAAGTTGCGCCTGTTCAGGACGCAAGACTGATACCGGGTGATGAAGTTTCCATTCTTGTTTCCACTTCCGATCCGGTTGTTTCGCAGCCTTTCAATGCGCAAGGCAGTACGTTTCTATTGGACGATCAGGGAAATATCAATTATCCGGTTTTAGGTAAACTTCCTTTGAACGGTTTAACAAGTCGTGAAGCTGAAAACCTGATAACGGATAGACTGAAATCTTACGTGAAAGAAAGACCTACGGTAGTAGTCCGTATGTCCGGTTTTAAAATTTCCGTTTTGGGCGAAGTGGCCTCTCCCGGTGTTTATCCGGTAGTGAATGAGCAGATCAATGTGCTCGAGGCCCTTGCCATGGCAGGAGATTTGACTATTTATGGTGTTCGTGATAATGTAAAACTAATCCGCGAAGACAGGAATGGGCATAAACAGTTTGTTACACTCAATCTGAACGACGCGGATTTGTTATTATCTCCTTACTATCAGTTGCAACAGAATGACATCCTGTATGTCACTCCTAATAAAACCAAAGCGCAGAGCGCAGACATCGGAACAAGTACGACGATGTGGGTTTCGGGATTTTCCATTCTGGTATCTATTGCCAGTTTGCTGGTCAATATACTTAGATAATACCATCTAATTCCCGGTACTCCTCCGTACAATTAAAACACGGACACTCCTTTATCGGATTCAAATCATGATGGCCTACAATCAACGTCTTAGGAAATATTTTCCTCAATTCGCGGAGCAGACCGAGCAAAGAAGCCCGTTGTGCCAATGTACGCGTGTCTTTGGGACGTCCCGCCATATCCAGCCCTCCTTCGTAACAAATACCTATCGAATGGGTGTTATGGTCACGGCAGTGTGCCCCGACCTTTTCCAGAGGACGGCCTTGGTAGATTTCTCCATCCCGGGTGATGTAGAAATGATAGCCGATGTCACGGAATCTCCGGTGAAGGATATGATCTTGACGGCAAGCCTCCGCCGAAAGGGACTTTCCTTCCGGCGTGGCACTGCAATGAATGATAATCAGAGTGATGGTACGCATAAGGCTACATACAGCTCTGTACTCCGATCAGACCTCCGATAGCGGTGGCAACGGTGATAATCACTTTGATGATGAAGCTCCATACGGAGCGGGGAGAAGATGAATTACTCATGATGTTACTTTTTTAAAGATTAAAAATAAAGGATTTAGGATTAAGCAGCCGGATCAGGCGCTTCACCGCCACCATCCGGTTTCGGATCAGGGGTATCACCCGAATCAGAACCTCCTCCGGCAGTTGTTGGTTTCTGATATTCGGCCTGCTGTTTCAACTGGCTGTCGAGTTTCAGGTTGGTGGTTGACAAATTACCGGTAGCACGGGCTTTCAGACGCATACCAGTGATGTTTTTCTCCAATGAGAAATCTTCCAGCGTATCAGCTGCCTTACTGCGGATGCCCACACCAAAGATGGCAAGGTCGTCGATTTTCACACATTTGCCGTCGAGCAGCAGTTCCTTGATGCAGTCTACCATGTCGGAAAGCACACCTTTGATGACACCACCGGAATACGGTGAATTGTGTTTTGACATGTGTTCGGCAAGCTTAGCCAAATCAAACGTCTCGTCGCTTACCGCACGGGCGAACCACTTGCCTGCATTCAGGCCTTTTTGCTGTTGGTTTTGATAAATTTTGTAACGAATCATAAAACAATAAATTAAAGGGTTAAACATTGTGTCCGGGGGATTCTTTTCCCTTTCGACGATACAAAGATACAACCCTGAAACCCGCAGAAATCAATAGTCTACAGTTGCACGCGATTGTTGTCAATTATGCGCAGTAACGGTCGGTTATTCAATGGAAAAACGTAGGATATGTGAATATGTTTTGTTATTTTTGTAATTGTAAATCAGAAACTTATTCATCATGAACGAATTCAAAATACGCGCCTACGGTCGCATGGAACTGGCTCAACTTTATTCTCCGGAACTAACTGACATTGCTGCATATCGAAAGATGAAGAAATGGATCTCTTTATGTCCCGGACTTCTGCAACGCCTGTACGACTTAGGTTACGAATCAAAGCGCCGCTCATTCACCCCGTTGGAGGTGAGAGTGATTGTAGATGCCTTGGGAGAACCTTAGAAGAGCGGAAAAGTAAAGCACCGCTTTAGCAATCGTAAAGCTATGCTTTACCACCTCTAAAGCGCCGCTTTAGGATTCATGAAACGTCCTGTTGTTATATAAATGCAAAAAATGCACTTTTTCCGAGGGTTCCCTAACACACGCACACATGCGTGCGCGTATAAACGCCTTTATCGTCTGTATTGATAAGCAATCCTTTTTTTATCAGACGGTTCAGCCAGCTAAGAGCAGTGTTAGGTTTGATTTTCATCTTTTCAGCCTGCTCCAACAACTGTGCGCGGGTGAACTGGTTGCCCATCATTTCAAAAAGTGCATCCCGGTCGGCATTGGCTCTATGTTTGACCTCTGTGGAAGGAAGAAAAGACAAGATATGTGTGGCATGACGATAGAGCGGAGTTACAAGCTCCAGCACCGCATGGAAATCTTCAGCGGTGATTGTCACATCCCAACGGGTGATAATGCCGTCTTTGATATTATCGGCGGCAATCTCCTTGTCAGGGGTCAGCAGAGGGGAGGAAGAATCCTTGAACTGATAAGGCTGGTCGCATTCCAATGCACGAATCATAGCTATTTCTGCCATGATACGGCATGTATTGACAGCCAGTCGGGCTATGGAACTGCTCATTTCGTTATCGTTGGCAAGTCCCGAGCGGAAAAACAGATCGGCAAAGAGGGCATTGAACTCTTGCTTTTGCTCATCAGTGAGCCGGAGCGTATGAAGCCCGTGTGCTTTCATCAGGTCCAGTTGCTTTTTCCATTCCAGGCCTATGCCTGTGAAGATGGCTTCCAGATCGGTTTCGCCACTTTCAAACTGGTTGATCCATGTCCATATGCCGTGCATATAATAAAACAGCTGGCGCGAGAAAAGACCGTTCTCTGTCGAGGGAATGAGTGGTTTTACTTGTGCGGGTGTGCCGGAAAGCAGGAGGGAGAGATAGCTTTTCTTTACCTCCCGGTATTCCTGGTCGGTGCGCCGGTTGTACGACAGACGATCGTGGTCGAATGCTTTGCGGAGTGTATCGCTCCAGTGTCCGTATTCAGAACCGATAGCAGCGGAGATGGTATCCGCTTCGGTTTCGCAGATAAGTCCTGTGCCGTTGGCATCCATGATATTTTGCAGAATACCTGTTCCGGTGTTATTGCCCGAGATGAGAAACATTTTATTCTTGGGCATTTGAGGAGCTTCCACTTTGCAGCGCTCCTTTCCCATGGTATCATAGGCGGCTTTCTCTTTTTTGTAGGCCTTGACCTCTTCCACTACTTTTTGGCGGATCTCGTCATGAATAGGCTCTACAAGCAGCCGGATGAACGAAAGAATTCCCTTACCCGAGGCGGAAGGAGCCACAATAAAACTTTGCAGGCAAGGAGACTGGAGTTTGCCGGCGTATGGACATCTCACATATCGCTCCATGCTGGCACCTATGGCGGTCAATGCTCCGAGCAGCATGACATCGCGTTGTGTGGGGCTGGTGGCATAACTCATGATGAGCAACAGGATTTTCGGCCAGTCCGCTTCGGTGAAAGAGGGCAATGGTTGGTTCGGGTCACTCCCGTCCTGCAGCTCTTCGGATTCGTCCGGTTCTTCATTGTCCACCTTATTATACACGTGCGTGTGTGTGAGATTTTTGGACGGTGCATTTCCTGCATTTTTTGCATTTTTCCGGTGGTTCATCATTTCCTCTTTGCAGAGAGTCACACCCGCCCTTTCAGCAAGATGGAATGCAGTGCCCAGATGGACATCTCCATGCCGGGTAGTAAGTGCGTTAGAGAATATCCGTTCGGCATGTTCCCGTTCGTACTTGGCAGACACCCGGCACAACCGATGGAAAAACTCGCGTCCCGCTTCTCCGCAATCCGTTGCGATGGCGAACGCCAGTTGTACATATTCAGCATACGTAGGGGCAATATCCGCTCCTGCAGTTTCAACCGCCTCACAGAGGCGGCATAACGATTCAATTTCGTCCATAATTTTAATTTATAGTTTTTAATATCTAATTATTTGTTGTTTCTAAACAACGCTCCCGGATCATGACTAAGAAAACAAGACCTAACAATGTCCTTACCGGAAAAGTCTACCCCTTTGCGTTTTTCTCCGAATGGAGGAGGTGTTTCAGTACCATAGAGCAACACAGTGAACATCATTGCCAGTTTCATATTTTCGATGATACTGTTTGTGTCGTTAGCAATGGGTAAATGATCGTAGGGTACGAATGCTTTCACACCCCGTCCGCTGGGACTGATAAACGTGAGTACAGGATGCAGAAGGTGGTCATTAAACAATGTACTGCGCATTTCCACTGCCTCCTGATAGGAATCGAGATGGTCGATATCTACCACCACCAGATGTGAAGAAGCTACGAAACATTTGCTGTTGCGACGCGAGAACGTACCACAGGGAGTCACATAAGGCAATAGTGATGCTTTTGCTGTCCGTATATCTCCGGAATTGCGTACTTGCTCGGTCAGAATTTTGAGATTCTCGTTGCAGGTTATCATTTGAAAAACTTGTTCTACGGAGACTTCGCAGGAGGGAATAAGTGTTGCAGGAGTAACAATCCGCCCCAGTTCATTTTTGATGGGAGCAATGGGAGGCATGAAATAAGACATTCTGAAATCGTTTGTCATAACATTTATATTTTTTGATTATCGTCTTGAATTTTCAAAACGCGAGGCGAAGGTAGAAATAGCTTTTAAATATATCGTTCAGACATGTCTGAACGGATATGCATAAAATTAACATATAATACAATGTATTTAACAACTAATAAAATTATAAACATGAAAAAATTTAATCATCCCGTACTGGGCCATTTCATCGCAGAGCAGTTTGAACGTGCTCACTTGTCAATAGAGGCTATGCGTAAAGAAATCCACATGGGAAAACCCACTTATTACAAGATGATATCTGGGGAGATTTACGTCTAAGTGATTTTACCCGTCTTTTTTCCTATTACTATGACAATCTCACAAAAGAAGAGTTTCGAGCCAAAATGGTAGAATGGGGAGAACTTTATATTGAGTATAGGGAGAAAAATGAGGATATGGATGAAAATCTAAATCAAGAATAAAGTAATGCAGGAAGTCCAACGTTTTAATAAAGTCTTAAAATCTTTTGTCCTTTCAGGGGACATCATCTTACTGAACTTACTGTTGTGGGTGTTTGGTTCTCTTTGGGGAAACCGTTCTCCTTTTGAGTTTTCCATGCCTCTTTTCCAGAACATGGCTTTGATGACTTTATGTTATCTGGTTTGCAACATTCGTTCTGGAGTGATTCTTCATCGTCCGGTGGTTCGTCCGGAGCAAATAATGCTTCGGGTGGCACGGAACATGATTCCTTTTGTATTGATAGTACTGGGACTTTCGTACATATTCCATTTTGAATGTGTTAACCTGCGTCAGCTGGGGGCATTTTATGTAGTTCTCATTATCGTTATTATTTCTTATCGCCTGACGTTTCGCTATATTCTGGAGCTTTATCGCAAAAGTGGGGAAAATGTCCGAAAGGTAGTACTGGTGGGTAGCCATGAAAATATGCAGGAACTTTATCATTCCATGACGGATGATCCGACATCAGGATATCGTGTACAGGGGTATTTTGAAGATTTCCCATCAGACCGCTATCCTATGAATATTGCATATTTGGGGCAGCCGTGCGAAGCTGTTGATTATTTGACCCGTAATGCGGGAAAGGTAGACCAACTTTATTGCAGTCTTCCTTCCGCCCGTAGTGCTGAAATTGTGCCGATTATCAACTATTGCGAGAATCATCTAATTCGTTTTTTCAGCGTTCCCAATGTCCGGAACTATCTGAAACGGAGAATGTATTTTGAAATGTTAGGTAATGTCCCGGTACTTTCTATCCGTCGTGAGCCACTTGAGTTATTGGAAAATCGTATTGTGAAACGTAGCTTTGATATTGTTTGCTCGCTACTATTCCTTTGTACTCTTTTCCCGATTATATACATCATTGTGGGACTGGCTATAAAGATAAGTTCTCCTGGACCTGTCTTTTTCAAACAGAAACGAAGTGGTGAAGATGGTCGTGAATTTTGGTGCTATAAGTTCCGTTCGATGCGGGTGAATGCTCAATGTGATACGCTTCAGGCTACGGAATGTGATCCTCGTAAAACCCGTATCGGTAATCTGATTCGCAAGACGAATGTGGATGAACTTCCCCAATTTATTAATGTACTGAAAGGGGATATGTCTTTAGTGGGTCCCCGTCCGCACATGTTGAAGCACACAGAAGAATATTCCCATTTGATAAATAAATATATGGTTCGTCATTTTGTTAAACCGGGTATTACAGGTTGGGCACAGGTGACAGGTTTTCGTGGAGAAACGAAGGAACTTTGGCAGATGGAAGGACGTGTGCAACGTGACATCTGGTATATCGAGCATTGGACGTTCATTCTGGACTTATATATCATGTATAAGACTGTATATAATGTAATCCGTGGGGATAAAGAGGCTTATTAGGTGAGGAATTGGAAATTGAGTAAAAATTAAATCAATAGTTGTAAAATTACATGAGTAGGTGGTTATGAGAAAACTGAAACGATTGACTTTGGGTGTGTTACTTGCTTTTTTGCTGGTATCCTGCCAATCATATAAGAAAGTGCCTTATTTGCAGGATACGGCTTTTGTGAATGATACAGAACAGAGTGTTCGTCAGACAGGTGTGAAGGTTATGCCCAAGGATTTGTTGACGATTGCCGTGTCTTGTTCTACTCCGGAATTGGCTGCACCTTTCAATCTGGTTCGTTCGAAGACTGCAGGTGGATTGGAGGAAAAGACGGCGGGACAAGGAACCACGCCCTCTGCTCTGCAACAATATTTAGTAGATAATCAAGGGAATATCAATTTTCCAGTGTTGGGCGAGATTCATGTGAGTGGATTGACCAAACTGGAAATAGAAAACCTGATTATAGATAAGCTGAAGGTTTATTTGAAAGAAGCGCCGATTGTAACTGTGCGTATTGTTAATTACCGAATTTCGGTATTGGGGGAGGTTGCCAAGCCTGGTAGTTTTGTGATCTCTAATGAGAAGATTAATTTGCTGGAAGCACTCGCTATGGCAGGTGATTTGACTATTTATGGTATGCGTGATAATGTGAAATTGATCAGGACAGGGCAAGATAACAAGCAGGAAATTATTACTATGGACTTGAATAAGGCTGAAACGGTACTGTCTCCTTATTATCAGTTACAGCAGAATGATATAATTTATGTGACACCTAATAAGACTAAGGCTAAGAATTCGGATATAGGAACCAATACGGGATTATGGTTTTCTGCTACTTCTATCTTGGTTTCACTTGCAAATATATTGGTAATTTTATTAAATAAGTAATTAGTAATGAAAGAGAATGAGAATTCGTATAACAATAATATGAGTGAATTAGACGAAGAGAAAGTAAATTATCAGGAAATTCTCTTTAAGTATATCATTCACTGGCCTTGGTTTATTGCTTCGGTTTTAGCTTGTTTGATTGGCGCTTGGGTGTATTTGCATTTTCAAACTCCTGTGTATCAGGTCTCTGCATCTATCATGATAAAGAATGATAAAAAAAATGGTGGTGGAAATACTGCAGATTTGGAAAGCTTGGGATTAGGTGGGGTGATTACTTCTACGCAGAGTATTGATAATGAGATAGAAGTGCTACGCTCAAAAACAATACTGAAAGAGGTCGTTAATAATCTGGAACTTTATATTACTTACTATGATGAGGATGAGTTTCCTAAAAAGGAACTGTATAAAACCTCTCCCGTAATTGTGAATTTGACGGCACAAGAGGCGGATAAATTGCCAAATGTAGCTTTGGTTGATATGAAGTTATCTCCAGAGGGTGGTCTGGATGTGAATCTAAAGATAGGCTTGAATGAATATAATAAGCATTTTGATAAACTTCCAGCAGTGTTACCTACGGATGCAGGTACATTTGGGTTTACATTGAAAGATTCTTTATCAAATGGGAAGATAGTAGGGCAAAGTGTAGTACGAAATATCAGCGCTGTAGTTAGTCAGCCTTTTGGGGTGGCAAAAGGATATCAGTGGGCATTGGAAATAGCACCTACCTCAAAAACGACTTCTGTAGCAGTTGTTTCATTGATGAATACGAATATACAGCGGGGACAGGACTTTATTAATAAGTTAATGGAAATGTATAATCGGAATACGAATAATGATAAAAATGAGGTTGCCGAAAAGACGAGAGAGTTTATCAATGAACGTATTAAGATTATTGATGAGGAACTTGGCACTACAGAGGATAAGCTGGAAGCTTTTAAAAGAAATGCAGGATTGACGGATATCAGTAGTGATGCCCAATTAGCAGTATCGGGAAATGCTGAATATGAAAGAAAACGTGTAGAAAATGGAACTCAAATTAATTTAGTTCGTGATCTTAATAAATATATCAATAATCCGTCGAATGAGTATGAAGTATTACCTAGTAATATTGGTTTATCCGATAATGGTTTAACTACTCAAATAGATCGTTATAATGAATTGATTATTGAACGTAAGCGTTTACTTCGTACTTCTACGGAAAGCAACCCGATGATTGTAAATCTGGATACAAGTATTCGTGCCATGAAAGCAAATGTAAAAGCTGCTATTGATGGGACTTTACAAGGCTTGCTTATCGTGAAGGCTGATCTGGATCGTGAGTCCAGTCGTTTTTCCCGTCGTATCAGTGATGCTCCGGGACAGGAGCGCCAGTATGTAAGTATTGCACGTCAGCAGGAAATCAAGGCTGGGCTTTATCTGATGCTTTTGCAGAAACGTGAAGAGAATGCTATTACTTTAGCCGCTACTGCGAATAATGCGAAGATTATTGATGAGCCAGCAGCTGAAGGTGCTCCAGTTTCTCCTAAGCCTAGGATAATCTACTTAATTGCTTTAGTGGTAGGAGTGGGATTGCCTGTTAGTATTATTTTTTTAATTGGTTTGACTAAATTTAAAATAGAAGGGCGTGGTGATGTAGAGAAGTTAACAAGTCTGCCTATTGTAGGTGATGTACCGTTGACAGAAGAAGCAAACGGTTCTATTGCTGTGTTTGAGAATCAGAATACTTTAATGAGTGAAACTTTCCGTAATATCCGTACTAATCTTCAGTTTATGCTTGAGAATGATCAGAAAGTGATTTTAGTGACTTCGACGGTTAGCGGTGAAGGTAAATCTTTTATTTCTTCAAATCTAGCGATTAGTCTTTCTTTATTAGGAAAGAAAGTGGTGATTGTGGGGCTTGATATTCGTAAGCCTGGTTTGAATAAAATTTTTAATCTTCCGCGGAAAGAGCAAGGGATTACTCAATATCTGTCGAATCCAGAAAAGAATCTGATAGATTTCGTTCAGCCTTCGGATGTTAGTAAGAATTTGTTTATTCTTCCAGGAGGAACTGTACCACCTAATCCAACAGAGTTATTAGCTCGTGATAGTTTGGATAAAGCGATTGAGGTATTGAAAAAGAACTTTGATTATATAATTTTGGATACTGCCCCGGTTGGTATGGTGACTGATACTTTGCTCGTAGGTCGTGTCGCTGATTTGTCTGTTTATGTATGTCGTGCAGACTATACTCGGAAAGCTGAATTTACCTTGATTAATGAATTGGCTGATAGTAATAAGTTACCCAATCTTTGTACTGTAATCAATGGTCTTGATCTTCAGAAGAAAAAGTACGGTTATTATTACGGTTATGGTAAGTATGGCAAATATTATGGCTATGGTAAGCGTTATGGGTATGGGTATGGGTATGGCTATGGAGAGCATACAATAAAGGAAGAATAAATATCTAAAATAGTAAGTACTTAACAATAATAATATATGAATATAGCAATTGTAGGCACGGGTTATGTTGGCTTGGTGTCCGGTACTTGTTTTGCAGAAATGGGTGCCACTGTGACTTGCGTGGATGTAGACGCAAATAAAATAAACAAACTGAAAGTTGGTGAGATGCCTATTTATGAACCGGGGTTGGAAGAATTGGTGAAGCGTAATGTAAGTTATGGGCGGCTGAATTTCACGACAAACTTGACCGAAGTCTTGGATGATGTAGAAGTAGTCTTTTCTGCTGTAGGAACTCCTCCTGACGAAGATGGAAGTGCTGACTTAAAGTATGTACTTGCTGTAGCTCATCAATTTGGACAAAGTATTAACAAGTACACAATTTTAGTGACCAAATCAACTGTCCCCGTAGGTACTGCTCGAAAAGTGAAAGCTGTCATTCAGGAGGAACTAGATAAGCGTGGGGCGGATATATCCTTCGATGTAGCCAGTAACCCTGAATTCCTGAAAGAGGGAGCGGCTATCAAAGACTTTATGAGTCCTGACCGAGTGGTAGTAGGTATTGAGAGCAAGAAGGCCGAAGAGGTGATGACTAAGCTTTATCAACCCTTCTTACTCCAGAACTTCCGTGTGATCTTTATGGATATTCCTAGTGCAGAGATGACTAAATACGCAGCGAATGCGATGTTGGCTACCCGTATTAGTTTTATGAATGATATAGCTAATTTATGTGAACGAGTAGGAGCTAACGTAGACCATGTACGTAAAGGTATTGGAGCCGATGTGCGTATTGGCCAGAAATTTCTTTATGCCGGTTGTGGATATGGCGGTAGCTGTTTTCCGAAAGATGTGAAAGCTTTAGTGCATACAGGCATCGAAAACGGCTATCACATGGAGGTGATTGAAGCAGTAGAGCGTGTTAACGATCGTCAGAAGAGCATTGTGTATGATAAACTGACTCGTTTGATGGGTGATGTAAAAGGTAAAACCATTGCTATGCTAGGTTTAGCCTTTAAACCTGATACAGACGATATGCGCGAAGCTCCCGCTTTGGTGGTTATTGATAAGTTGCTGAAGGATGGTGCTATCGTTAGAGTCTTTGACCCCATCGCTATGCTTGAATGCAAACGTCGTATTGGTGAGGTGGTAACCTACACTGAAAATCTATATGACTGTGCCGATGGCGCTGATGCGTTGTTGCTAATGACTGAATGGAGACAATTTCGCTTACCCACTTGGAACGTGATTCAGAAAGTAATGACTGATAAATACATTGTAGATGGACGTAATATTTGGAATCGTGCGGAATTGGAAGAGTTGGGATTTAGTTATACGAGAATAGGGGAAAAGTGATTTTTTATTCTTCATATTGAATAGCATAGATATTATAGTATAGCTGAATGATGATGACGCAGAGTAATAATAAAAGAATAGTTAAAAATACACTTTTCTTATATATTCGTATGTTCCTGATGATGGGCATAAGTTTATATACAAGTAGAATAATATTAGCTACATTAGGTGTAACAGATTATGGTATTTATAATGTAGTTGGCGGAGTAGTAACTATGCTTGGTTTTCTTACTGGTGCAATGAGTTCAGCAACTCAACGCTTTTTGTTAGTTAAATTAGGGATTAATGATGTGGAAGGACTTAGAACAACCTTTCATTCAGCTTTATTAATTCATTTCATTATAGCATTTATAGTATTATTCTTAGCGGAAACTATTGGGCTGTGGTTCTTGAATGTGCAAATGAATATCCCCGTCACAAGAATGGAAGCAGCCAATTGGGCCTATCAAGCAACGGTGATATCTTTTGCTTTTTCGTTATTCATTGTACCATATAATGCTTCTGTCATTGCTCATGAAAGAATGGGTGCCTTTGCATATATTGGAATATTTGATGCTGTAGCAAAGTTAGCGATTGCTTATCTATTATTAGTTATTGGTTATGACCATTTAATAGTATATTCAATTTTGTTGTTATTGGTAGGTATCATTAGTAATCTGCTTTATATTATATATGCTCGTACTCATTTTACAGAGTGTACAATGAACTTTTCTTTGGATAAAGAGTATTTTAAGTCCATAATGAATTTTGCGGGGTGGAATTTGATAGGAAATTTAGCATATGTCGTAAAATCACAAGGAATCAACATTCTTATTAATATTTTTTGCGGCCCGGCTATCAATGCGGCAAGAGGTATTGGATTTCAAGTGAATCAAGCTGTAACTTCATTTGTAACCAACTTCCAAATGGCTTTGAATCCCCAGATTACAAAGTCTCATGCACAGGGTGACATGGATTATCTTAATGAATTGATATTTAGAGGCACTTTGTATTCTTTCTATTTAATGTTGTTTTTATCGATGCCTATATTGGTGAATACTCATTTTATACTATCAATATGGTTGGTAGAAGTTCCACAATATTCAGTAGAATTTGTACAATTGGCAATTATTCTTTCTTTGTGTGATACGCTATATAGACCATTGCTTACTGCCCATTTGGCTACAGGAAAAATAAAAAATCTACAGATCATAGTAGGTGTTGTCAATCTCTTGAATTTACCTGTTTCGTATTTTCTATTGAAGATGGGATTTAATGTTTTATGTACGATGTGGGTTGCGATAGCCATATCATTAATTACTCTATTGTTGCGAATATTTTGTTATTGTAGTATCGAAGTGTTCCCTGTACTAAATTTTGTAAAGCAAGTTTTGCTTAGAGTATTGTTAGTTTCTCTATTTGCTATATTCTCAACATTTATTTTGCAATTTATGCATTCAGATGGCTGGTCATATTTCTTTTTATCTTCTTTCTATTGTGTTGTTTGTATCACAATAATCACCTATGTAATAGGGTTAGATAAAAGAACTAAAGATTTCTTGAAGAAAAAAATTAGAGTTATTATGTATCATGAGTAAGAAAGTAGTTCGAATTTTAAGATTGTTGATAGAGTTGAGGTATAAATATTTGTTTCAATTCTCCATTGTAATAGTGGAACGTGGATCTAAATTGGAAGTTGGAGAGAATACTAAGATTATTAAATCAAAGATTGTAGTCAAAAATCGACATAATTTGCAAATTGGCAATTCTTGTATTATAAAAAAATGCACTCTTTCCTTTTATAGTGATAACGGTTGGAGAGAATCATCAATAGGCAGTAATGGAAATTTCAATGGTGTATACCTACAAGCTTATGGTAGTTTCAAGTGTGGTGATTGGAATATTTTTGAGCAGAAAAGTAATACTCCGATGCTTACCGTTTTTAATGGGAGCTTAGATATCGGACATCATAATCGTTTTATGAATCGTTTTTGGATTCGTTATAATGCAAACGTAAGAATTGGTAATTATAATAACATCAATGAAAGATCTTGGTTGAGAGCTGATGAACAAATTACTATAGGTGATTATAATCAAATCTCTTATAATGTAATGATTTGGGATACTAATACACATAATATATATACACCATCAAAAAGAAGAGAGTTAACAGAAAAATATTATCCGTTTTTTGGATATGAATATGAAAAGCCTTCAACGAAACCTGTCAAGATAGGTTCTGATTGCTGGATTGCCCAAAATGCTGCAATATTAAAAGGAACAGAGTTGGAGGATGAAGTGATTGTAGGTTTTTGTACCATATTGTTAGGTACAAGTATCCCTTTCGGAACTACGGTGGTGAATAAGGTAGAATACCGATTTGTGTAAAATATAGACTTAATAGATATATGTGTTTAATTTAATTTATTGATTATGAGTAATTTAC
>NZ_JAJKHN010000109.1:0-17582 GCF_020982715.1 Bacteroides sp. 1_1_30 | reverse complement strand
AAAAACACACCAGCCACAAGCCCTGAAAGGGCGGAACTGTATACAATTATGCCCTTTCAGGGCGCAAATTCAGATTGCCGTTTTTACGTAGGGCGTTGCCCTACGCTATATAATTAAGCCCTTTCAGGGCACCCCGCAAAATTATCATTTATCGTTCGAAGAACAATTCTTGTCCGCGATAAGTCTCGTCTATTTCTCCGTTGTTATATAACAGATGTCCGTTTACAAATGTTTTCTCTACTTTCCAGTCGAATGTGTGTCCCTCTAATGGACTCCATTTACATTTGCTTAGAATACAATCGGTTGTTACAGTCCATTCGCTTCCGGGGCGGACTAATACCAGGTCAGCCTGATAGCCTTTGCGGATGAATCCCCTGTTTGGTATCTCATACATCTGCGCAGGAGCATGAGCCATTTTTTCTACCACTTTTTCGATAGTAAACACTCCTTTATCTGCCAACTCCAACATGCTGACTAGCGAGAACTGAATCATCGGCATCCCGGACATTGCCTTTAATGCACCTCCTTCTTTTTCACTAAGCAAGTGTGGGGCATGATCGGTTGCGATGGCATCAATCAGACCGCTATTGACAGCCTCTTGCAAAGCTTTCCGGTCTTGTGCAGTCTTGATGGCAGGGTTACATTTAATGCGGGCACCCAATGTCTGATAATCTTCTTCCGTAAAGAGTAGATGGGAAACGCAGGCTTCTGCTGTAATTCTTTTTTGTGCCAGAGGAACGTTGGCAAACAGACTCAACTCTTTAGCGGTGGAAATATGCATGATGTGCAGGCGGGCATTTGTTTCCCGTGCCAGTTGCACAGCCAGCTCGGACGAACGATAGCAAGCCTCTTCCGAACGGAGAAGCGGATGAAGAGCCAGAGGTACATCGTCTCCGTATTCTTTCTTATATTTATCCGTATTTTCTTTGATAATTCCCTGGTCTTCGCAATGGGCGGCGATGAGAAGATCGGTTCCGCCGAATATATTACGCAAGCTGGCCATCCGGTCTACCAGCATATTGCCGGTGCTTGAACCCATAAATAACTTCACGCCACAAACCCGGTGTTTATCCAGTTGCGCAAACTGGGTATAGTTATTATTCGTTGCTCCGAAATAGCAGGAATAGTTGACTGCTGATTTCTCACCTAGTAGGGTGAATTTCTCTTCCAAAGCCTCCAGCGTCGTAGTCTGCGGGTTTGTATTGGGCATATCCATGATGGAAGTGACACCTCCTGCTGCAGCGGCATGGCTTTCTGTGGTAATATCAGCTTTATGAGTCAGGCCGGGATCGCGGAAATGAACATGTTCGTCGATGGCACCCGGTAGGAGATAACACCCGCTTGCGTCAATGACTTCGTCACAAGGGGCAGTTGCTTTTTCTTCACCCACCAATATTTCGGCTATCTTTTCATTTTCAATGACTACTGAACCCAGTACTTTTCTTCCTTCGTTAACAATAACGGCGTTTTGAATCAGTGTACGTTTCATGACTTTTGCGGGAATTTATGGAACCAACTATTTACTTTTAATTTAATCACACCAAATATGGCCTCTCCAAAGATGCTGCTATTCATTTTGGAAGTTCCTAGTTCACGATTAATGAAAATCACGGGAACTTCGATGATTTTAAAACCACATTTGTAAGCAGTGAATTTCATTTCAATCTGAAAAGCATATCCCTTAAAACGGATATGATCCAAATCAATCATTTCCAGTACCTGACGGCGGTAGCAGACAAATCCGGCAGTCGTGTCGTGTACGGGTATTCCTGTGATGAACCGCACATATTTGGAGGCAAAGTACGACATTAATACCCGTCCCATCGGCCAGTTCACTACATTTACTCCGCTGATGTAGCGGGAGCCGATGGATACATCTCCACCCTGTTCCGAACAAGCCTGATACAAACGGGGCAAATCGTTCGGATTATGACTGAAGTCGGCATCCATTTCAAAGATATACTCGTATGCGTGTTCCAGTGCCCATTTAAATCCGGTAATATAGGCAGTGCCCAATCCCAGTTTCCCTTTACGCTCAATCATAAAAAGCCGTTCGGGAAATTCTTGTTGCAAGGTTTTTACGATGGTTGCCGTTCCGTCCGGAGAGCCGTCTTCTATTACCAGAATATGGAATACTTTGGGAAGGCCGAATACGGCACGGATGATATTTTCTATGTTCTCCCGTTCATTATAGGTAGGGATAATTACAATGCTATCCGATGTCTGCATATAGATACTATAAAATTTAAAACAAAAGTAGTTCTTTTCCTTTAGTTATAGCCGAACTAAGGAAAATTTAACGTGAAGAGCAGAATGCAATCTTTTGTTTCTTGGTGTGAAACGGTTTGTTCCTCGGTGTGAAACAAGTTGTTTCTCGGTGTGGAACACTTTGTTTCTCACCGAGAAACTTTGGGGGGATGAAAACTTTCCCACACTTATGTCTGTCCTGCGATTCTTTTTTGTAATTTTGCGGGGAAATTTTATAGGTATGACAATAACTGAATTGCAACAACAATATGCTGCCCACCCCAATATGGCAGTAATGAAACGCTTGTTGAAGGACACTTCTGTTCAGACTGTTTTTTGCGGAGGACTGTGTGCATCTGCTGCTTCTCTTTTTTCTTCTGTATTGGTACAAGAGGGTGGTTGTCCGTTTGTCTTTATTTTAGGTGATCTTGAAGAAGCCGGCTATTTTTATCATGACTTGACGCAGATATTGGGGACGGAAAAGGTGTTATTCTTTCCATCTTCATTCCGTCGCTCTATTAAATATGGGCAAAAAGACGCAGCCAATGAGATTCTACGCACGGAAGTACTTAGCCGTTTGCAAAAAGGGGAGGAGGGACTATGTATCGTTACGTACCCGGATGCATTGGCAGAGAAAGTAGTGTCGCGAAAGGAATTGAGCGATAAAACCCTGAAACTGAATGTAGGGGAGAAAGTGGATACCACGTTTATCACTGATGTGTTGCATAGTTATGGCTTCGAATACGTAGATTATGTATATGAACCGGGGCAATACGCTGTTCGCGGTAGCATTATCGACGTTTTCTCTTTTGCTTCGGAATATCCTTATCGTATTGATTTCTTTGGTGATGAAGTAGAAAGTATACGTACCTTTGAAGTTGAGTCCCAATTATCCCGCGAGAAGAAAAGTGGAGTGTCTATTGTTCCCGATTTAGCAGTGACAGGAGATGTGACAACTTCCTTTCTGGATTTTATCCCGAAAGATACTACTCTGGCAATGCGCGATTTTCTTTGGTTGCGTGAACGAATCCAGGTGGTGCATGATGAAGCGTTGACTCCCCAGGCAATAGCTGTTCAGGAAGCCGCAGAAAATGGAGGCATTACATTAGAAGGAAAACTGATAGACGGCAGTGAATTCACTGTACGGGCACTCGATTTCCGCCGATTGGAATTTGGTAACAAACCAACCGGAACGCCGAATGCCAGTGTTACTTTCAATACATCTGCCCAACCCATCTTTCATAAGAATTTCGATTTGGTAGCTTCTTCTTTCAAAGATTATTTGGAAAAAGGTTATTCGCTATATATCTGTAGTGACAGTATGAAGCAGACAGATCGTATCAAGGCTATTTTTGAAGATCGGGACGATCAGATTAATTTTACTCCCGTAGAGCGTACCATACATGAAGGATTTGTAGATAACACACTACGGCTCTGTATCTTCACCGACCATCAGTTGTTTGACCGTTTCCATAAATATAACCTGAAAAGTGATAAAGCCCGTTCGGGAAAAGTAGCACTGTCCTTAAAAGAACTGAATCAGTTTACTCCAGGAGATTATGTGGTGCATACCGATCATGGTATCGGACGTTTTTCCGGTTTGGTGCGTATACCGAATGGTGATACTACGCAGGAAGTTTTGAAACTGGTGTTTCAGAATGAAGATGTAGTGTTCGTTTCCATTCATTCCCTGCATAAAGTTTCCAAATACAAAGGTAAGGAGGGAGAGGCTCCCCGACTTAACAAATTAGGTACAGGGGCATGGGAGAAACTGAAAGAACGTACGAAGAGCAAAATCAAGGATATAGCCCGCGATTTGATAAAATTGTATTCGCAGCGTCGTCAGGAAAAAGGGTTCTCTTATAGTCCCGATAGTTTCTTGCAGCGTGAGTTGGAAGCATCCTTTATTTATGAAGATACACCGGATCAGAGTAAGGCGACGATTGATGTCAAAGCGGATATGGAAAGTGACCGCCCGATGGACCGTCTGGTCTGTGGCGATGTAGGATTTGGAAAAACAGAAGTTGCAATCCGTGCCGCTTTCAAAGCCGTTGCCGATAATAAACAAGTGGCCGTTCTGGTTCCGACAACGGTGCTTGCTTACCAGCATTTTCAAACATTCTGCGAACGTCTGAAAGGACTGCCATGCCGGGTGGAATATTTAAGTCGCGCACGTACTGCCGCACAAACCAAAGCTGTATTGAAAGGACTGAAGGATGGAGATGTCGGTATTCTGATAGGTACTCACCGTATCTTAGGCAAGGATGTTCAGTTTAAAGACTTGGGACTGCTGATTGTTGACGAAGAACAGAAATTCGGAGTTTCCGTAAAAGAAAAGCTGCGTCAGTTGAAAGTGAATGTAGATACACTGACAATGACTGCTACTCCGATTCCCCGTACCCTTCAATTCTCGTTGATGGGCGCGCGTGATTTGAGCGTGATTTCCACTCCGCCGCCTAACCGCTATCCGATTCAGACCGAAGTGCATACTTTTAATGAAGAAGTGATTACGGATGCCATCAACTTTGAGATGAGCCGTAACGGGCAGGTCTTTTTCGTCAATAACCGGATTGCGAACTTGCCGGAACTGAAAGCAATGATAGAGCGCCATATCCCGGATTGTCGTGTAGCAATCGGACACGGGCAGATGGAGCCGACAGAACTGGAGAAAATTATTCTGGATTTTGTCAACTATGACTATGACGTGCTCTTGGCAACCACAATCATCGAAAGTGGTATCGATATTCCGAATGCAAATACCATCATTATCAATCAGGCGCAAAACTTCGGATTGAGTGACCTCCATCAGATGCGTGGACGGGTAGGGCGTAGTAACAAGAAAGCATTCTGTTATCTGTTGGCTCCTCCGTTGAGCAGTCTGACCACCGAAGGGAGACGACGTCTTCAAGCGATTGAGAACTTTAGTGATTTGGGAAGTGGTATTCATATTGCCATGCAGGATTTGGATATTCGTGGAGCTGGAAATTTGCTCGGAGCCGAGCAAAGTGGCTTTGTCGCTGATTTGGGATATGAAACATATCAGAAGATTCTGACTGAAGCTGTCCATGAACTGAAAACAGATGAATTTGCAGAACTGTATGCTGATGAAATAAAAGGTGAAGGACAAATTAGTGGAGAAGAATTTGTAGAGGAGTGTCAGGTAGAAAGTGACCTCGAACTTTTATTGCCGGCCAACTACGTAACTGGCAGCAGCGAACGTATGTTGCTCTATCGTGAACTGGATGGACTGACATTGGATAAGGATGTGGAGGCTTTCCGCTCCCGCTTGGAAGACCGCTTCGGTCCGGTTCCCCGGGAAACGGAAGAATTACTCCGCATTGTTCCTTTACGCCGTTTGTCAGCGCGTTTGGGAGCAGAGAAGATTTTCCTGAAAGGCGGCCGAATGACCTTGTTCTTTGTTTCCAATCCGGATAGTCCGTTCTATCAAAGTAAGGCTTTCGGTAAAGTGATAGACTATATGATGAAGTATACCCGGCGCTGTGATCTGCGTGAGCAAAATGGCAGACGGAGTATGTTGATTAAAAATGTTACTAATGTGGAGACGGCAGTCAGTGTGTTGCAGGAGATTGTGGCGTTGCCGGTGAAAGAAGAATAAATAAGCTTTTCGGGGAAGATAAGCGAGGAATTGTTTGTTTTATACCAAGGGGATCTTTATCTTTGTAGATATAACTTAATAACTGATATGGCTAAGAAATCATATAAACCTCAAGATAATGAATTGCCACAGGTCAATGAACCAGTGGCTGCTTATCATGTAACTACTCCTAATGCAAATCTTTATGTTCCTACAGAATATGAACAGGAAATTATAATGCATTCTGAAAAAGATTATGAGGAGGGTAGATTGCATACTCAAGAAGATGTGGATAAGCTGGTGGAACAATGGCTAAGTTAAAAATAGTCTGGACAGAAACAGCGACTATTGTTTTTCAGCAAATTCTGACTTTCTATAATGTGAGAAATGGAAATACCCAATATAGCCGTTCCATTTATACAATGGTGAGAGACGTATTGCAATTAGTCGCTAAATATCCTTATATGTATAAAGCTACCTCTGTTCCTAATATACGTGTTTTTCATTGTGATTATTTCAAAGTCTATTATCGGGTACTTGAAAAGCAGATTCTTGTGGAAGCTGTTTTTGATACTCGCCAAGATCCTGATAAGGCTCCTTTTTAGAGGTGGTTTTGTAAGTGATGGAATGGAGCGAATTAGCGTTTTCCGTATAATTTGTCTATCAAATCAGAACGTCCGATACGTCTCAACTCATTGATGATATTTCTCCTTTCTTCCGGTTTATACCAAAAAAAGAACTGTCGTTGTGCTAGTTTCTCCCGTTGGGTTTTAGCACTGAATATCGGTTCTAACGTGTATGGATGAAATCCGGTATACCAGGTTTCGGTGGCTACTGTCATCGGAGTGGGAGTGAAGTCCTGCACTTGTTCCAGGTGGAAGTCCAGACGTTTAGTGATAACGGCAAGTTCCGCCATATCTTCTTCTTTGCATCCGGGATGCGAGGAAATGAAATACGGAATCAGTTGTTGACGTAGATTCTCTTCCCGGTTGATACGGTCGAATATCCTCTTGAATGTTTCAAATTGCTCGAAAGAAGGTTTGCGCATCACAGATAATACCCGGTCACTGGTATGTTCCGGAGCTACTTTCAGCCGACCACTTACGTGATTGACAATCAATTCACGGGTATACTCGGCAGTGCTGCGGTTGATCGCTTCATCTTTACTTTGATGAAGTAACAGGTCATAGCGTACTCCGCTACCGATAAACGATTTTTTTATTCCGGGCAAGGCATCTACTGCACGGTAAATATCCAGCAGGGGGCGATGGTCGGTATTTAGATTCGGACAAACTTTCGGATGGATACATGACGGTCGTTTGCACTTCTTGCAAATAGCTTCGTCTTTTCCTTTCATCTGATACATATTAGCGGAAGGACCACCCAAATCGCTTAAATATCCTTTGAAATCGGGTAACTGGATGACCTCTTTCACCTCTTTCAGTATGGACTCTTTGCTACGGCTGACGATAAACTTTCCCTGATGAGCGGAAATGGTGCAGAAGGCACAACCGCCGAAACATCCCCGGTGAATGTTGATGGAAAACTTAATCATGTCATAAGCCGGAATCCGTTTCCCTTTATATTTAGGATGAGGTAGCCGGGTATATGGCAAATCAAACGAACGATCGAGATCTTCCTGGCTCATCGGAGGATATGGAGGATTGACTACTACTATCTTGTTTCCGACGGCTTGCGTGATTCGGGAAGCCGAATATTTGTTAGATTCTTCTTCGATATGCCGGAAATTACTAGCCTGTTTCTTTTTATCTGCCAGACATTCTTCGTGCGAATAAAGTGGAAGGTCATCTTCGGCAGAGGTCCATTCTGTTGCACGGCAAAGATAGGCTGTTTGAGGAACTGATCCGATAATTGTTCTGAATTTATTACTTGTCAGTACTGGCTCTTCAGCAGTAAGCAGACTTTTCATATTCTTCACCAGGTCTGGAAGTGGTTTTTCTCCCATTCCGTAAATGAGCAGGTCGGCACCGCTGTCGCATAAAATGCTCTTTTGCACTTTGTCCTGCCAATAATCGTAATGACTTAACCGTCTTAAACTGGCTTCGATTCCTCCGATAACTACGGGAACATCCGGATAAAGTTTCTTTAGTATCTGGCTATAAACCGTAGAAGGATATTCCGGACGCATATCCGGACGACCGTCCGGGGTATATGCATCTTCACTGCGCAATCGTTTGTTGGCTGTGTATTTATTTACCATCGAATCCATGCATCCACCGGAGATGCCGAAGAATAGCCGTGGGCGTCCCAGCTTCTTGAAGTCACGCAGGTCGTCACGCCAGTTGGGCTGGGGTACAATGGCTATTTTCAAACCTTCCGCTTCAAGAATCCGTCCAATAACGGCAGCACCAAAAGAAGGGTGATCCACATAGGCGTCAGCACTGAATAGAATGACATCCAATTCATTCCATCCGCGAAGTTCTACTTCTTTCTTGGTAGTAGGTAACCAGTCAGTCAATCGATATTCTTTCATGCTGCAAAGATACGGATAATAAAAAACATCCCAATGATTTTTTTATTCATTGAGATGTTTAACTTCGATTATCGGGATGTTTTGCTTCAATCATTGAGATGTTTTTTTATAACTTCCCATTGATTGTGAACTGTAATGTCATTTGTTCTCCATCATAGATTTCACGAAAACCGATACCTTGTTCGGACAGATATTCCTTTAGATCCTGAAACGCGTCAGCATGGTTCATGATAATCTCTATCGTTTCTCCCGGAGAGGCAGTGCACATTGCTCTTATTGCAGGAATCAGCGGACTGTATGCTGTTATTCCGCAGGTATCTACCGTAATCATTATTCCTCCTCTTCTTCCGCTTCCGTGTTGGAAAGCCAGGTAAGATAGAGCTTAATGAGCTGTTGCAGACCGAATGCCTTCATATTATTGTGATAAATCACGTCGATACAAAGGTCCAGCAAGTCTTTACTGTCTTCTTCCTGACTGGCGATAAGGGAGCGGATATTAAGTTTCAACTTATCCAGAACTGCTTCATCTACAATACCGGTACTGTCGATAAGATGACGGAACAGAGCATATTTCTCAATTGTTCTCAAGTTTTCATTAGATACTTCTATGCTGCGTGTACCGCTAGGATTTGCTTGTATAGTATACATTGTTTTTTAGTTTTAAAGGTTATTATAGTAGCAAAGATAGAATTTAAAATGAGAAACGGATTAAAAAAAAAGGATATTTTTTATTTTTGAGTAAAGAATCCCAAGATGCCTGCCATGATGGTTGCCCGATCCGCTTCCGACTGGATGCTTTCGAAAGGAAAGCCCAATACAAAAGTGCGGTAGTTTCCTTTGTAAGCGATACCTGCGCTCTGATTGCCGGGTACATACGTAAATACAGGGAAAGCAGTATCTACGGGAACGATGCAATCTGCTGCAGGAACCGCATAACTGTTCTCATTGGGCAGACGCGGGATCGTGATCGTGCGCCCCAATCCTTTAATCTGATTTGCACTCTTATCCGTCAGGCTACTTTGATAACCATATTTCAGTATTTTCTCTGTAAACTCCCGGTTGCCTTGTGTGCCGCTCATATCGCTTCCTACATAAGCACCGCTGACAAATAGACTACCTCCCGACTGACAATAACTGGTCATAATTCGTTGCATAGCCGAGGAGAATGTCTTGTAGTACGCTTTATTTGCGGGGTCTTCTTTTTCCAGTCCCAGGATATAATCTACCACCGGATAATCTTCTAACGTAACCAATCCGTTTTCTACCGCTTCGTCACTGCATGACACAAAACTATATTTGCCGGCTGCCTGAATCGCTTTTCCATGAATAAAAGGATAATCGAATGTGTTCCCTGCTATTTTCATTCCTTCTAACTCGTTTCCGCTATGTCCCAGACTGCCTTTTCCTTCTTTTCCGGCTTGTGTACGGTCGAAGCCTGTTTGTGCTCCGCAAAACGAAATGTTTGATATATACGGGACTCCGGGATCTTGTGATAAATCGAATCCTGCTCTTTCAGAAGTATTAACGACCGCCGGACCGCTGATTCTGTCAAAGCCATTGATGATAATTACCTTTTCCTGTTCGCGTTTGGCTTTATAAGCGGAAAGGATTTCGGAGGGAAAACTTTCCCCGCCGCGGTTTACGGCAGTCACTTTGAATGAATAAACGAGCCCTGGTTCTATTTTAACGGTGTGGGACGTTTTGCTGACTAAGGTTCCATTGTCAAAGCCTCCATAACCGATGCGTGTATATACGATGTATTCTCGTGGGCGTGCAGTCGGTTCTTGCGGATCATCTTCACCTTTCCATGAAAGTTCCAGCGTATTCTTTTTCTTTCCGAATTGAATGGCGAAATTGCTGACTGGCAGGGGCTGAACTATATATTCTTTATCATGCTGGCTGGTAATGAACTGCAAAATACCTTTGTAAATGGCTCGTCCCACTGTAAACTTGAAGTTCGGATCATGCCCTAACTGCATATCTGCGAAGTTCTGATGGGAGAGCAGTTCGATAATCGTAGAAGGTGTAGCCGGGAGACGTGTTTCACTGTAATTCCGGTTCCACATACTGCGGCGTGTCCAGGGGATGCTGTAACTTGAATAAATATCTTTCTGAATCTGTGTGAGCAGAATATCGGCTAAATCACGTGATGCATACCGGTCTGTTCCTGTATTCAGCTTTCCATTATTGAAATCGGTGGTATAGATACCGAGCGATCCGATAAGCTCATCAGTCTTGCTGCATCCGGCATCACTGTGCAACGCCATAGTCATTTCCAAAGGTACGCCTAAACCCGATTGTTGCGGGTTGTAGACAGAACTGCCCGACAAATAGTTGATAGCGTTGGAACGTGTGTTGATGTCGTCTGTATAGTCGTTTTCACCTTTGCGTCCTGCATATACTTCGTATGGCATTCCCGCCCATTGCGCAGAGTAGCGTGCTCCTTCCAAGTAACGGGGTAGCCCGCTGGTTCTTCCTCCACGGGCAATGTTTCCCATTCCACCTCCAAAACGTACCGCATCGGCGCATACAACTCCATGTTCGCTGCTCTCGTTGCTAAGTACCACCATGCCGTAGTCGTTGTTCCCTTTATCAAATTCAAACGTTCCGAGGTAAACCCATGTGCCTCCACCTATTTTCTGATTAACTTTAAATTCGGTTACTCCTCCGTTATGGAATACCAGATATTTGGCGTCGCTTACACTATTGGGGAGTGTCTGATAAGAAACATAAACAGCATACTTGCCTGTTGTCGGTAGAGTAGGTACCCATTCTGCAAATACTTGGTCTTTATTCTTCTTTTTCTTTCTTTCGGTTGGTATGAAACGGCAGGTTCCGTCAGTGAAAGGATTCTCTCCCTCTTTATAAATCGTTTTCTTTTGAGCAAATCCTCTTACCGGAGCATTTGTCCAATTAGCTTTTTTGCTACCCACTTCCAGATAAAGGGAAGCATTGGGAGTGTCATTATCTACGATGATTTCATTCTTCTGCGTATCCCGTTCACGGGGAGTATAAACAATCGCTCCAGCATTCTCCAACATGGGAATCACGTATGGAAGAACGAAAGATTGAGTGAACATATCTTCCGTGGTGCAGAATAATCGAGGGCGTTGCCATCCCCATTCGTTTTTATCATTTTTGAAGTAGTTGCCGTGGCTTTGCCAGATTGCGATATGACGGTCTTGCAGTCCGCGTGAAATTTCATTGGGACGTGAAATGTTTTTCACCCAGGGAGCTCCTTTATAATCTATATTCAAAGATAACCGCTCCTTATCCTTTTTCTTATTCCGGTAGAAATTAGGTACCAAATCTTCAATAGGTTTTCCATCCGCATAAATGGTGAGCTGGTAATAATGAACAGGCCCCGGAAGCAGTTCTTTAACTTGATTATAAATGTTTTCTACAGTTTCCGGACGGAAAGGCTGATAGGCGAAACTCTCCGATGCATAGATTGCAATTGTCTTGCGATCATAATTTATATCGAAACTGTTCAGTTTAGGAGTGCTGATTTTGGCTGTTGCGGTATATTTGTTGAAGTAATCCGTCAGCCGTTCTTTTACATTTCTTTCAATATCTTGAGCGAAAAGAAAATTAGCACTTACAGTAAGGCATAGAAGAAACACTATTATCTTTTTCATTATTCAATGCTTTTGTTCTCATTTTCATCACAGAGGAAAGGAGGACACGGAGGGCAAATCTATGAAGCGATATAAAAATGGTTGTTCATAATAACTCCGTGTCCTCCTTTCCTCTGTGGTGAATTATCCCCGCAAAAATAACAAAAAAAGAGCGAGAAGTATCGAAACTTCCCACTCTTCTTTCATTGTTTTATATTCTCTTAATTAAGAATATTATTCTTATAAAGGAACGTATTCTACAAATGCTTCCATTGCTTCGTAAGAAGCCAGTCCTAACTTATCATACAAAGTAGCTGTGCCACGGTTGCGGTCTTCGCTACGTTGCCAGAACAAACGTTCGTCATTACCCAGGAACGGAGCGCTTTCCATCTGCGACTGATGTTTCAGGATAGAGTTACGTTTTGCACGAAGTTCTTCCGGACTGATCGGCACTGCCATTTCAATATTTTCGATTTCCCATTCAGCCCACGCACCACGGTACATCCAGATACGGCAGTCTTTCAGCCATTTGGCACCTTCTTCTTTTTCAAGATCAACGGCTGCGAATACGGCGTCCGTACATACACGGTGTGTTCCGTGCGGGTCGGCCAAGTCACCTGCAACGAAAATCTGATGAGGTTTCACTTCACGAAGCAAGTTACGTACGATTTCCACGTCTGCTTCACTGATCGGGTTTTTCTGAATCTTACCTGTTTCATAGAACGGCAAGTCTAGGAAGTGGCATCGTTCCAATGGTATATTGTTATAAGTACAGGCCGTACGGGCTTCACCACGACGAATCAGACCTTTGATAGTCAGAATGTCACGACTGTCCATATCACCATCTTTCTTCTCTTTCAAGAAATTACGTATTTCTGCATATTTCTCATTGATAACCTGATCTGCACTGTTATTGAAGAGTTGGTTGAATCCGTTGATGAAATGCATGAAACGAACTACTTCTTCGTCACCAACGGCGATATTACCGGAAGTTTCGTAAGCTACGTGTACTTCATGTTTTTGCTCTACCAAACGACGAAGCGTACCACCCATCGAAATAACGTCATCATCCGGATGCGGAGAGAAAATGATTACACGTTTCGGATACGGTTTTGCACGTTCCGGACGGTAGGTGTCATCAGCATTAGGTTTGCCACCCGGCCATCCGGTAATGGTGTGCTGTAAATCATTGAAGATTTTGATGTTTACATTGTACGCAGAACCGTAAAGTGCCAGAAGTTCACTCAAACCGTTTTCGTTATAGTCTTTATTTGTCAACTTCAGAATCGGTTTGCCGGTCAACTGACACAACCAAACGATGGCACTACGGATTAGTTTATCATTCCATTCGCAAGAAGTTACCAGCCACGGACGTTGGATACGTGTTAAGTTCATAGCTGCTGAAAGATCAAGAGCTACATGCGCGTTGTTGTGAGTTTGCAGATAAGAAGCCGGAATAGTGTCAGTGATCGCACCTTCCACACATTCTTTAATCATAGCTGCTTTGTTTTCCCCCCATGCAAGCAGATAAACCTTCTTTGCGCCAAGGATAGTGGATACACCCATTGTAATAGAACTGATCGGCGTATTATCCAGCGTTCCGAAAATCTTGGATGCTTCGTTGCGTGATGCATTATCCAACAAAATCAGACGAGTGGTAGAATTCAGTCGGGAACCCGGTTCGTTGAACGCGATGTTACCTACACGGCCAATGCCCAACAAGGCAATATCAATACCTCCGAAGCTTTCGATGCGTTGTTCGTACAGACGGCAATATTCGAAGATGGTATCTTTGGCAATGCTTCCGTCGGGAGTGAATATATTTTGTTTGTCAATATCGATGTGATCCAGCAACATACTCTTCAAAGCATTGAAGTTGCTGTTGATTGCATCGGGAGCCAACGGATAATATTCATACATATTAAATACGATCACATTGCGGAAGCTAAGACCTTCTTCCTTATGCATGCGGATGAGTTCGGTATATACGTGGCTGGGCGAATCACCTCCGGGGAGTGCCAATACGCAGAAGCGTCCTGCTTTTTGTTTTTCGCGGATGGTCTGTGCTATTTCGCGAGCAATATAGTTAGCACCTTCTTCTACGGATTCGTAGATGTCCGTAGGGATTTTTTCGAGTCTTGTCAAGACTGATTTTTCAAATGCATTCTCCGGTCTGTAGTATCTGGGGGAGACCCGGTGGAGACTGATTTGAGAACTAAGATTTGTTTTCATAAAGTTGTTAATTAAGTTATGTAAGATTAGCGTCCTTACGACTGTATTTTCACGACAAAGATACAAAAGAAGTCTATATAATTAACTACCGAATTCTAGGTATTGTTGCTACATGAATCTGTTTTTAACATTTGTTATTTGGCAAATGTTATAGATGGAATTCGTCTGCATCTTTCCATACCGGGAACTTCTCTCTGAATTGGTTGAGAGCAGTGAGATTTACACTGACAGTCGTTATTCCTTCCTTTTCATCTGGAATTGAGCCGATTTCTTCTCCGAAAGCGGAGTAGACTTTACTTCCTCCATTATATGAAAGTTGGTACCCGTCTGTACCTACTCTGTTGACACCGCATACATAGCATTGATTTTCTAAAGCGCGTGCCCGGAGTAGAGTATCCCAAACCAGACGGCGGGGGATAGGCCAGTTGGCTACATATATTAAAAGGTCGTACTCGTTGCCTACGTTTCGGCTCCATACAGGGAAACGAAGGTCATAGCAAACCAGCAGGCAGATATTCCATCCATGATAGGGGATGATGAGTCGTTTATCACCGGCCGAAAAGTGTTCAGCTTCCCGTCCCATACGAAACAGATGTCGTTTGTCATAATAGAACTCTTCTCCTTCCGGCGTCAGAAAGAACGCACGGTTATAAAACTGTTCGTTCTCTGTTGCTATATAGCTTCCGCAAATGGCTAGCTGGAATTTGGCGGCCCATTGTTTGAGTGTTGTAATGGTTTCCCCGGAATTTGGCTCTGCCAGTATTTTACTCTGCATACTGAATCCGGTAGAAAACATCTCCGGTAAAACAACAATCTCCGTTATTCCACGAAGACTTTGCAGCTTTTCGTGGAGCAAACGGAGATTTTCTTGTTTATTTTCCCAAACAATATCGGTTTGTATGATAGAAATACGGATAGACTCCATGATAACTAAGTATTATACTTAATACCTAATACTTAAATCATATTTCTCCAAGAGCGAAATTCTCCGGATGTTTTCCTTTGAAATCCTTGAAGTAAAGTTTGATTTCTCTCATGTCCTTATTAATATCTCCTGACGGCATGATAGCTTTCGTTGCCGAAATCGTTTTTTTGCTGTAATCAATACCAATCAGAACGATAGGAACCTGTGCTTTCAAGGCTATAAAATAAAAGCCTTTTTTCCAGTTTGGATTCGCTTTACGGGTTCCTTCGGGAGTGATAGCCAAATTAAACTTTTTATATTCGGCAAATTTATGAACCATCTGATCTACTAGCGAAGTTTTTCGACTGCGGTCGACGGGAATTCCGCCAACTGCTTTGAAAAAGATTCCAAGCGGAAAGAAAAACCATTCCTTTTTCATCATGAAACTTGTCTTACGGCCTATAGCACCATAAAATAGTTTTCCAATAAATAAATCAAGGTTTGTTGTGTGTGGAGCGGCACATATCACGCATTTGTCATAATTAGGCACCGTAACGTTTGTCTTCCACCCTAACAGGCGGTAATAGATAAAGCTATAAATTGCTTTTTTCATTCTGTTGTTAGTTCAATTTCCCTATAGCTTCAATAATCTCGTTTACCTTTGCATTAAAATCAGCACGGAATTTCTTATAAAAACCTTTCACGTTGCCCGGTTCTGTGTGGCTGATGCGAGTAACAAATTCATCCTGCATCTTCAGTACCTCTGCCATCAGTTCATCTGCTTTCACCTTGTCTGTGCCAGGGATGAACATACTGTTGATTAAACACTCGGTGAATAATTCTCCTGCGATATAGTTTACGTTCTTTTTGAGTTCTCTTCTACTTGCCATAATCTTTACATTTAATGGTGAATAATAAAAAATACTTGCGGTAAAGATAGGTACTTTCTTTGATTCTAGCGAATAATACGGGGAAAAACATTATTCAAGCCTGCATCTTCTTGCTGTATTTCTTTATTCAAATAACTTCGCAGGATTGATACTTAAGAATTGTTCGGCTTTCATGCCCCCTTCTCCGACTACGAAACTAGCATACGGTTGATACATTTTGCGTATTTCTTCTAGTCCTGCATTATACATTTCACTGTTGCTTTTTACTTCTATGGCTACAATCCGGTTTTTCTTTTTCAATATATAATCTACTTCCTTATCTTTTTCTCTCCAGTAAAATACTTCATAGTTACCAGTAAATGCGTTGGAAACAATATGTGCACCAATTGCAGATTCAAAAATACGTCCCCATTCTTTTCTGTTGAGAATAGCCTCCTTAAAAGTCAAATCATTATATACGGTTTTTAAAGCATTGTTGAATACCTGAAATTTAGGAGCGCTTGCTCTTTGGCGCGACTTGTCCATTGCAAACTTTTGTAAACCGGTCAGTAAGCCGCTATCTCCCAGTAAGTTTAAATATCCTGCTAGCGTTGTTGTATTTCCAGCGTCTTGTAATGCTCCTACCATTTTGGTCAGCGATACGATTTCACCGGAATAAGAAGTTCCCAGTTCAAAAGTTTGCCGTAATAATGCCGGTTTGCTAATTGGGGAATCGTATAAAATATCTTTATTGATAGTGGCATCTATGATTGCTCCATTGATATATTGTCCCCAGCGTTCTTCATCTTCTATCAAAAAAGCTGCTCCCGGGTATCCACCGAAATAAAGATACTGTTCCAGACTCATATTAAATGCATCCCGCATTTCCGGATACGACCAGTGTGTCATTCTTATCTCTTCAAAGCGACCCATCATCGAGTCTGATAATCCCTTTTCTAACAATACACGTGAAGAGCCGAGAAGAACGACTTTCATATTAATATCATTGAATGTATCTGCATCCCATTCTTTTTTGACTACTTCACTCCAATTTTTTATTTTTTGAATTTCATCGATTATCAGAATAAATTCAGATAATTTTTCTACTCGCATCTGTACTCTTGCCGTATTCCAACAGTCTGAAATCCAAGATGTCTGTGTAGCAGGAATACTATCTGCCGAATAGATTTGATAAGGTAGATTCAGATCATTGACTACTTGTTTGATGACTGTAGTCTTTCCAACTTGGCGAGGTCCTAACACTACTTGCAGGAAATGTCGAGGCTCTTTTAGTCTTTTTGTAATCGTTTGATATTGAACTCTTTTATACATGTTTTCTGTTGTTTATTCAATAGAATGAGTACTTTTACTCAATATATTGATTAGTTTTACTCAATAAATAACGCAAATATACACAATAAGTTGCTTTGTATCATTTTAAATCTACAATTCTTTATCTTTTCTTTAATCATGAAATTAAAGAGTATAAAAATGAATGAAACGGTGCAGAAATGAATGAAAGTTTGGTCTACTATAAAGTTGAAAAAGGTTCTTCGTCAAATTTGGTGGTACTTCTTCTATTGTGAATAAAGAATCTTGGCTCTCAGTAGTTTACTTCCTGCCC
>NZ_JAJKHN010000108.1:0-17584 GCF_020982715.1 Bacteroides sp. 1_1_30 | reverse complement strand
ATATAAGGCTAAATCTGTATTTTACAGTTATAAAAAAAAACTTTAAATCTAACAAATAAATTTATATATGTATTATAATCAAATTCTTAAGATTAAAGTATCCGGAATTATCTAACATAAAACTAACATTTATATTTTAAAATAGAATCAGCTCACAAGCTATTTCTAGCTAAGCATTTCCGGTACCGTGAATGATGATTTCGGTCTGGTTACCGGTGCGTCAGTCTTCGTAAAAGGTACAAGCAATGGTTGTATCACCGACTGCATTAGCCAATGTATCTTCCGAAGAAACCTTGGTCATTTCATTCATTGGTTATCAAACACAAGAAGTTCCGGTAAACAATTAGCGGAAGTTTTTCATCAACTTAAGAGAGGGCTCACAACAACTGCAAGAAGTAGTGGTAATGGCAATGGGTTATGGTGATGTCCGCTGCAAACACCTAACAGGTTCTATCGTTAAAGCAGACATCAAGTTATTTGGGGATATTCCTAAAAAAATAAAATGTAAGAGGGTGCACTTCATCTTGAACAAGTATATGACATGCTCGATAAAGCATTTGATAAGTGTGATAACCTTGACGGACTCGTACTTCATTCTGATCAAGGTTAGCAATACCAACACTTCGGATATCGGAAAAGGCTTGAAGAGCATCATATAATTCAAAGTATGTCGAGAAAGGGAAACTGTCTGGACAACTCTATGATGGAGAATTTTTTCAGAATTATGAAATCTGAACTTCTATACGCTGAAAAGTTCGAGTCTCCGGAAGACTTCACAAAGGCTTTGGAAGGATATATAGATTATTATAATAATAAAAGAATTAAGTCCCGGTTAAAAGGAAAGAGTCCAGTACAATACCGAACTCTTTCTATAACTGGATAGTGTTTAACCAGTCCAAATTTTTGGGGTCACTTCATCAGTCGGACACCCTCTTTATTTTTGGAAGGAGGCTATCCCGAACTCGCGTTATAAGTTTAGTTGCCGAACCACTCTATAGCCATGGGATTTCCTATGGTGGTTATCATAGGAATAGGATTAATCTTATCTGTCTGAGGATTGAGATAATAGATGCCTTTTGTTGTCGTTGAAGCATTGGCGATTGCCAAACCGTCTTTATATTTAGACACTAACACGCCATAGCCATTGGACAAATCCAATCCTTCTATTTTCTTCATCTTCTGATTGTATAAATCAAAGACTACAGCTCGGCTCGCTATAGCGCCATGTCCCGTTTCTCCTGGTTTGTAATAACCGGGAATATCAATGTATCCGTAGGCTTTGCCATTGGCTGCATAACAAATTGAAGCGGCAAAACCAGCTACTTTCTCTTCTCCTTCGATAGAAGCTCCGGTTATCGTCCAATGGTATGTTGGATCAAAGTCTGTTTCTCCTTTCTTAATCCGAAGTATGCCGGCCTTATGACCTGCCACCATTCCGAAGTTCCCGAGACAAGAAATGTATATATCGCCTTTTTCATCCATGAATAAAGACTTGGGGTCGATCGGACGTGTGGCTTGAGAAAAACCACTGGTTTTCTCTGAAATCATCTTGACCAACTTGTCCGTCTTGGTGTCAATGACGGCTACATCTGCTTGTTTGTAATTCTCAGGGCTTGTCCAACCTCCCACCATCTGGCTTAGACCAGCAAACACATATCCGTCACGCTCAATCATGATTCCGATGTCCGGATTATTATCTTGAATACCCAAAGAGGTCAGGTTGATCTCTCCTGTCTTCTGCATCGTTTCGGGATTAAATATGTAAATCAGTCCTAGTCCGGCAAGCGATAGATAGGCTTTTGTGGAAGATAGTTTGACAAGATTGTTGGCACTGTTATTGGCAGGCAATTGCAAGCTTCCCTCTCTTTGTAAAATTCCATTCGTGCGACGGTATTTAATCAGTTCGTTTTTGTCCATTGTCAAATGATAGCTTGGGAAGACATAGACTTCCTGACCTATTATCATAGGATAAGAACTGCCAAAGGGAACATTTATACCATTGTTGTTATTGGTAGCCATCGTCTTGCCTAATACAGGCTCATCAATGAGTTGCATATAAACCGTTCCATCCATACCTGTTGCATTGGGTAGGGCTGTTGTTAGGAGAATCTTTCCCGAACCTCCTGCAATAGGATTGTCCGGATCATTCTTGTCACATGAGTTAAGGCACAATGCAGCGAATATCGCTGCTACAAAAAATACATTCTTTTTCATTTCTTTTTTTGTTTAATGATTGTTAATTTGTTACTTAAATACGTATCTGAATCTGATAGTGAAGCTACGTCCGGGTAAAGGACGGTTAAACTCGCTGATCATTTTTGTATCGGTCAGGTTGTTTATTTTTCCCATAATGAAGTAGCGCCCATTGCCAAAGCTTTGCTCAAAGCCTATATTGCACGAGAGGGCTCGAGGTATGCGATGCTGCTGGAATTGGCTTTGTTCGAAGTCGTACAGATATTCTTCCACAAATGAAGCATCGGTGAATATGCGCGTATTCATCCCGCTGCCTCCGAACAGATTTTCTTTGTGAAACTCCAATCCTGCGTTTGCCATCAGATAGGGTATATTGGGCATACGGCTACCTTTGGTAGGGTTGGCAACAGTTGTATTTTGTTCATACTTACGCACATCTCGCAGATCTTGGTAAGTGGCGTTCACATAGCCATAGAGCCACCGTGTCATGTCGGCTTTCACCTCTGCTTCCATACCAAGAGTCCGCATCTCGCCGAAGTTCTGATACTGCGACTGCAAGAATCCGCCCGTAAAGCGAATCATGTCTTTGAGATGCATATAGTATCCGTTCAGTTCAATCTGTAAGTTAGAGGAGGCTTTTCCAGTTAAATCGAATAACATTCCTATGTTGACACTTATATTGCGTTCGGGAGTGAGATTGCCGGCAGGAGCTATCACGTATCCATCACCCAACAGTTCCTCTTCCGATGGAAGCCTTACATCATATCCGAACGAAGCTTTTGCCATCAGACTGGGTGTGATGCGGTAGCGAAGTGCATTGCTGATGCCGAAATCATTCTTGTGTGTGTCTATATCCTCTGCTGTCTTTACCAGGACACTTGCCATCCGCGTTTTCATCGAGTAGTAGTAATACTTGACGTTGAAAGAGTTAAGGAACTTATCGTTCGAGGTGCGATAGTCGTAATTCAAGCCTGCCACCCAACTGAACATATTGCTTGGAAAGTCGGTACGATAACCTATGACCTTGTCCTTCATCCCATCACGAGGGTTGGCATGAGCGTATTTCAGCAAAGAGTTGAAGTTTACCGAATGGTTCTCATTGACAAGATAGTTGAGATTCAATTTGTGCTGCAATTGATGCTTTTCATTCGTCAATAATGAAGCCCATTTGCCGATTTCGCCGCCGAATTCGGAAACTGCCGGATAATGCGTTCCATCCCAATGTGTGCGGTGCGAGGCGGTATCGGCAAAATGATAGTCGGTATAGATATACCCCAGCTGCCAGTCCAAGTCCAGGCCGTCTAAGAGGAAGTTTTCTTTCTCCATCTTATTGGCGAAAATAAAGGCGTTGGAATGGCTGTGTGCATGCCGGATGTTCGATTCTATCCCCTGTATATCTTTGTAAGTATGTATGAAAACGGGTTCAAACTCCACCAAGTCAAACCACCACTTCCGTGCCTTAAAGCTACCGCCGATGACTGTTTTTTTAAACTTGTCGTGATCGCGGGTTATAGTAAGCCCCTCTTGAAAAGGAGACTTCATCTTGTAGTCGTTGTCGGCATAGGTATAAAAACCTCCCAGCCCGAACTCGATTCCTTTTGGGGCAATGTTCATCTTGCTCACAACGGATGCATTGTGCGTATTGAAACTGCCGTAAGAATAGTTCACGTCCAAATATTTAGGCGGATACTCTTTGATGACAATATTGACCGCACCACCTACGGCAGAACCTCCGAACTTGGCAGGGACAACTCCTTTGTATATCTCGATGCGGTCGATCATTTCGACCGGAATATCATTGATGTCGATAAAATCGGAATTGTCGTTCATCGGATTCCCGTCAATGAAAAGCCCGATGCGTTTGCCTTCCAGTCCGCGCACCGATATGCGAGAGGTACTGCCCGTTCCACCCGTGGCACGCACGGTGATTCCGGCAGTTTTTGCCAGAATGTCTTGTACATTGTTAACCGTTCCTTGTATCTGGTTCATGCTGATAACGGATATGGGCATGGCCTGCTCCCGTAACTTACGGGCTTCGCTCTTACCCATCACTACCACCTCGTCCAACGATTTTGCTTCGGCTTTCAGGCGGATGATGATTTTTTTCCCTCTCTCTTTACCCACCGTGAGCTTGCGGGTTTGCGTGTGGTAGCCTATAAACCTTACAGTAAGCGTATAAGTGGCTGCGGGAACATCGGAAAGTAAGAACTCGCCATGCCCGTCTGTCACAATGCCCTTTTTCAGCTCTTCGATGAAGATGGTTGCGCCGGGCAGTGGTTCTTCGCCTGCATTGTCGATGACCACGCCTGCAATCCGTCCTCCACCTGTTTGGGCGGACACGCTGATACCTGTGAGCATCAGCGTGAAAAAGAAAAATAATACTTGCTGCTTCATTGTTTCTTGTTATGAATATTAAAGAGCAGAATCGGGTGCTTCGGGCAAATCTCCGGGATTCGGACTCGGTTTAGCCGATCCGGCCTCGCTTTCACGTATCACCACATGCTGTACGTTTTTTGCCTGATTGCGCATTTCGAGTTTGGGAAAAAACTGAATGCGTGGTGTTTTGAGAGTTTCGGCGGTAACGGCTTTTTCCGTTTCCACGCGTTTCCCGTTGGATACAACCTTAAATGACCCGAGGTTGGCCAGGTCAACGGTTCTGCCGCTGAGCATCTCTTCACGTACGATTTTCGCCAAGGCGGTGATGGCTGACCGCACGTCGGCACGGCTCAGGGCTGTGGCATTGACAATCCGATCCTCTAGCTGCTTGGTGGTAATCTTGTCTTGTGCAATGGGAGAGGCGTAATACATGGTTTTGCCCTTGTGTTTACCGATGCGCATCTCTTCTTTTTTTACGTTGTATAGTAACATGACTTTTGATGTTTTTGATGGTTATACTTTGAATAATTTTGCTGTTCTACTTAAACAGCTTCAGTAAACGGCTTTGATCGCTCCATTGGAACGTCTTTCACCGTTTAACTTAAACGATTCCGATTGCTTAAGTCCGCATTCTCTTTAACTGCTGTCGTATGTCTTCTTCATAATCTTTTCAAATTTTGTTTATGGTTATTAAAATGGTGTGGATCTCAAAAGCAGTATTTAGCCTTTGCCCATACTTCCGAATTGTGCTTATACGGGCCGAACATACCCTCGCTTCCTCCGAACCAGTCGTAGCCTGCCAAGAGGTGGATGTGGTCGTTCAGGGCATAGTCAGCCGTGAAACGGCTGAACCAGCCCTTGTGGTTGAGGTCGAAATAGGTGAAGTCGGAAAGCTGTAAGTTGCTGTCCAGTAACTTCTTCGACACGCAGAGCGTAAGGAGCGAATTATGGCGGGGCTGTGCGACGTAGCTTTCGTACTTGAAAATACTCTCGGAAGAGAACTGAGCCATCACTGTCCATTCATGAGGGGCATACCAGTCGGCCCCCACCAACCAATTGATGGTGTTGAATCCTTTTTGAGGGGTGGAGGCGGCTTGCTGTATGTAGCTGAAATGCTTCCCGAGGTTGAAGGCCGCTTCGCCGCGCAGCACGAACTGTCCCAAGGGCTTTGAGACATCGCCTCCGACGAATCCCATGCGGTAGTATCGGGGCGAAACCGTAAGTTGGGAGCCCGATGGTTTGTACTCGATGACGGGCATCTTGTTCCACGTATGCAGCGCGGCAAGCGAGAAGTCTACCCCCGGCAGGGCGAAAGAGAGCCTGCCCCCGTATTCTACGTTGGAGAGGCGTAGCTCGGGGCGGCTTCCCTCCGCGTCCCAGACAAGGGACCGGGGTGTTTCTTTAGGCAACACGCTCCACGGATTGGCGGCATCGGTGGGCAGCTTGTATCCTTCGAAAGTGGGAACGGCAAGCAGTTCGAGCTTTATCTTGTCGTTGAAGACGAAGAACCGCAGGGCATTGACGGGCATGCGGATGTCGTCGTAGTCTTGCGCCAAGAACTCGGTCATATCCATGGGTGAGACGAGGTCGGTGATACGTACGCCGTCGGCCGCACCCCAGATGACAAGTTGTCGCCCGAGACGAAAGCCCCAGTGCTCCTGCCGATGGTCAAGGTATGCTTCCCGCAGTTCAAAGCCGGTGCGCTCTTTCAGCAAGGCGTTGTAGGTAGCGTTGAACGAGACGAAGAGCGAAGAGCCTGCGAAGTTTTTGCCGACCTCGCCCCTGAGTCGGGTACGGGAAGACATCCAATCGTTCGGCTTTTCGGAGCGGAAGGCGTGGTAGGTGTCGACAAGGCCTTTGAGCTGCCACGACGATTCGCCCGCTCCTTGTCCCCAAACTCCATGCACGGGGCAAAACAGAAAGACCGAGAGGCAAAGCCCCGCGGAAAGACGATTGAACGCTTTCATCAGAACCTGCCTTTCTCTAACGTGGTCACGTTAAACTTGCTCTCCTCCATGGGAATGTTGTACGTCGGATTCTTGATTTCGAGAACCGTCTGATGCTCGGTTTGCACGTTGGTCATGTGCATCTTCCGGGCTACCCAGAAGCCCTCTACCTTGGCAATATCCGACATCTCGAGACGACGGTGCAGCTTGCCCATCTTGTCGTAATATTCCACCCTGACAGGTATCAGACAGTCCTGACGTATCAGGGCCGTTTTCCTGGAGTAAATATCACGCTTGTCCTTAGGCAAGGATTCCAGTTTCCAGCACTTCTGTCCGTCGACGGTTTCTTCGCCCAGGAGCGTGTGCGTATCCTCGTCCACGTTGCGGCTGCCCATGTCGTCGTAGGTAAAGTCGCTACCCATAAAGTAGTCTTGCTTGGCAGACGAACCGCTGATACGGCGCGTTTTCTTTATGGCGGGCAGATAGAGCCATTTGTCATCGTCCTTGTTTAGCTCATCATAATCCCACGTCAAGAAGCCCGTCCCCTTTACATCGCCGGGATATTGGAAGAACATGATGCTCTTGCGGTCTTTCTTTTCTTTGCCCACATCGATGGAGTAGGAAATGAGCTTGCGTTCGCGCACCGCTCCGCGTTTGTTGATTAACGTCATAACCATTTCAGACCGACGGGTATCGCCGTCGGGACGGTCTTTTACCTTTTGGGCAATCTCTCTGCCCGTTTGTGCGCATGTTGTGGCAGCGAACCCCACCACAAGCATGGCTACTACTGCGATTGATCTCTTCATTTGTCCTTTTTCTTTATAATTGATTCTGATTGATTCGATTTATATTCCGGTCTCCTTCTGCCGTGCTACCATGCGGGCAAATTCGCCGTTTCGGGCAAGCAGTTCGTCGGGTGCTCCTTGTTCTGCGACGGTTCCGTCTTTCAGCACCACGATATGATGAGCGTTGGCAACGGTGCGCATACGGTGTGCGATGATGACGACGGTCTTGTTCTTGATCAACTCCGATATACCGGCCTGTATCAACGTTTCGTTCTCTACGTCCAGACTTGCCGTTGCTTCGTCCAAGAGGATGACAGGAGCATCTTTGAGAAGCGCACGGGCAATGGATATGCGTTGGCGTTCGCCTCCCGATAGCGATTCTCCGTTTTCGCCTATCAAGGTGTCGTAACCGTTGGGCAGCCGGGCGATGAACTCATCGCAACGGGCAAGACGTGCTACCGCTTTCACCTCTTCCTCGGTAGCGTCTTTCTTCCCGATTTTGATGTTGTCCATGACGGAAGCGTTGAAAAGCAACACGTCCTGAAAGACTACGGCATAGTTTTTCAAGAGCATTTCGGGATCTATTTTTGAGATGTCCCGTCCGCCAAGTGTGATCTTTCCGCCATGAATATCCCAAAAGCGGGCAGCTAATTTTGCCGAAGTGCTTTTGCCTCCCCCCGAAGGTCCCACAAGTGCCGTTACTTTGCCTTGCTTGGCAGTGAAAGAGACGTTGCGCAGCACCTGCTTGCTTGTCTCGTAAGCAAAATCGACCTTGTCAAAACAGATGTCGTAACCCTCTACCGTGCAATCCTCATCGCCTTGCTGTGCGGGCATGTCGTTCATCTCACGTATGCGGTCGATACGCACATCGAGTAGTATCAGTGTCGCCATATGGTTGAACACGTCCATGATGGGGTTGTAGATGCTGGCTACAACGAGCAGGAAGACCAAGTAAGTGAACATGTCGATGCTGCCCAAACCAAGTAAATAAGCTCCCGCAATGATAACGCTTGCCAAACCAAGTTTCAGGATAGACTGTGCACTGCCCACAAGCCCCGCTCCGAGAAATTCGCCTCGCTGCAGAGTGGCTTCATATATCTCGAGCTGTTTGTCTAAACGGTCGCAATAGGCTGCCTCTCCGTTGTACGATTTAATCTCCTGCGCCGCTTCAAGCCCTTCCTGTATCTGCTCGGTCGTATCACGCCTTACGTGATAGTACTCCTTATTAGCTTTATCCATAAGCCTTTTTCCTAAGAAGATGACCGTTGTCGCTACCGGTACGACCCCAAAGAGAGCAAGGGCCAGTTGCCAGTTGTAGAAGAACATCCCGGTGGCAATCAAGATAATGCTGATGACAGAGGCGAAGAGTTGTGGAACTGTGTGAGAGAAGAGGGTTTCCAACATGTTACAATCCTCCATCATCGTAGCGGTGAGATCCGAAAGATTCTTTTCTCCGAAGAAAGCCAAAGGCAATTTACGCAGCTTCTCGGCAATGCCAATACGACGGTTGGCACTCTCGGTATAGATTTTCGTGTAGGTGCTCTTGTACTGTATCATCGCAATCACAAAGAGTACCGTCATAAAACAGAGAGCCGTCAGCACGTAGTACCAGAGCCCGTGCGTCGTGCTGTTCCCGGCTTGGATAACAGGGTGCAGGTAATCGGTGATGAACAGAAAGATGAAGATTACCGGCAGCATCAGTGCCAGGTTGAGAAAAAGAGAAGCTATAACCCCTTTTATAAAGGTCTTTGCCCCGTCTTCCGATAAGGTGAATCTGTGTTGAAAATATTTACTAATATTCATAATGTTGTCTCCTGAGGTTTATACCGTCCATGTCACGGTTCGTTGATATTCATTCCACATGCTGTTATAGATGCCGTTTCGGGCTATCAACTCGCTGTGTGTGCCTTCTTCGGCAATCTTGCCTTGTGCTATCACCAGTATCTTGTCGGCATCCTGTACGCTAGTCAGATGATGGGCGATCATCAACACTGTCTTTCCTTTTCTCAGCTCGTGCAGGGCTTTTTGTATCAGGTGTTCGTTTTCGGGGTCGGCAAAAGCTGTTGCTTCGTCCAGGACAACAATCGGCGCATCTTTCAAGATGGCCCGGGCCAAGACAATGCGTTGCTGTTCCCCTCCCGAAAGGAATGTTCCATCTACTCCTATCTTCGTGTTCAATCCGTTGGGTAGCCGGTCGATGATCTCCCGACTTTGGGAAAGGTCTATGGCACGTTGCACGGCTTCATCACTCGCTGCCGGATTACCGTATTTGATGTTCTCCAGCAAAGAGGTCTTGAAGAGTTTTGTATTCTGGAAGACGAAAGCGATGTGGTTCATCAGGTTGTCTTTGGCAATGTTTTTCACATTTATTCCGCCAATCGTCACACTACCTGCTGATACGTCCCAAAAGCGGGGAATGAGTTGGGCAATGGTGGTCTTCCCTCCTCCCGATTGCCCCACAAGGGCAAAAGTCTTCCCTTCGGGGAGGTGGAAGCTGATACCGTCTACGGCATTTTGACCGGCATTGGGATAGGCAAACGAAACGTTCTCGAATGTCACATCGCAAGCGGTGATTTTCTCCGGATTTTCGGCTATTGGGAGTGGTTCGCTACTCGTCAGGTTTTCCACCCGGCTTATGGCTTGATCTGCCAGAAACATATCTTGTTGCAGATACATCACTTTCATCACATTGGTTGCTATCACCGGAGTAATCAGCACATACAGGAACATATCGGTGATGATGGGGGCAATGTTTTCGCTTTTGTGTGCCGATAAGCAATATGACTACGGGGACAAGTAGGAAAGCAAAGCTATTGATGGCCACCGTGTAGAGTGACATCGGCTTTTGCCAACCCAGCGTGTATTTGGTAACTAAATCCCGGTAGGCGATGATGCTGTCGTAAAAACGTTTGAAAGAGAATATCGTTTGCTGGAACACTTTCACCACCGAAATACCACGTACGTATTCCACCGCTTCGCTGCTCATATGCTCTTGTGCTCCGAGGTATTCATTTTGGAACGCCTTCTGAGCAGTTGTATTCATCCGTGTCATGATGAAGACAGCCGCCGTGAGGGGGATCAGGCACGCCAGACCAAGTTGCCAGTTGAAGACGAAGATCAATATTATAACCGACAGCGGGGCTATAAAACTCCCCGCCAGGTCGGGCAAGAGATGTGCGACAAACGTGTGGGTTTCAGAAGCATTTTCATCAATAATCTTACGCATCTGTCCGCTGGTATTCCGGTCGAAGAAGCCAAGCGGCATCTGCATGATTTTTCTCATAGCCGTACGTCGCATATTGGTTTCTACCCGGAACGCCGCTAAGTGCAAAAGCATCAGCCCGGCAAAGTAAATGACAAGGCCGGCAACGGCTGTGCCTACCGCCCACCATGCATAGACGTTGATAGGGATTCCTGAGGCAACGCTGCCAGTCAATAGTAGCGAGCGTACGATAAGCCAAATGAAGATGAATGGCATAAGCGAGAGCAGACCGCTTAATCCCGACAGTGTCAGGGCTATGGGCATAAGCACCTTGCGTTTGCCCATGTAAAATTGAAGTTTCTTTAATGTATTCATATTAATTGATTGTTTCATTGGTTTCTATCTCTTTCCCGAATAACCGGAACTTTTGGAATAACACGGGTGTAACGCAGAGGTCGGCCACGAGTGCCGATACGATACCCGCTACGGAGAGCAGACCCATGTGTATAAAAGAGAGGCCTTCGGAAGTCATGTAAATAGCGAAGTTCGCACATATCACGACACTGGTCAGAATGATTGGTGTCCCGATCGTACGGAACGAGCGGAGAATGGCATCCCGATAATTACCTCGACGGTCGAACTCCAAATGCCCGTGGTTGATGAAGTGAATGGTGTCGTCGACAGCCAAACCGAGGATCATCGGCATAATGGTTGCGGTCATCATATCCAACGGGTAGCCCAGCCATCCCATCAGTCCGCCGACCACCAAAGCCGGAGTGATATTGGGTATCAAACCGATAAGCCCGATGCGTACACTGCCAAAGACCAACATCATTAGGATGCCGATAATAAGGAGAGAGATGGCAAATGAAACCATCTGCCCGCGAGCCACGTACTGCATCATCACGGTAAATTGCGGAATACTACCCACTGTAGTGACAGAAGCTTCGGGGAAGAGCCTGGCGGCATTGGCTGCAATATCGTTCAACTCTCGTTCTACCTCGCCGGAGTCAAAACTGCTGATCTCCACCATCAGGCGCAAACGTCGATAGTCGTAATCGATCCAATATTCCGCTTCGCTACCGCCTGCATTCTCGTAAAGGAGCAGCAGTTGTGCCACCTCTTCCGGATTCGTCGGAATACGATAATAAGCCGCATCTCCTTCGTGCAGGGTTTGATTCAGGTCTTTTAGGATATTCAGCACTGTAGTCGTTCGCTTGGTTAGCTTATAGCCTTCGGCCTTTTGTGCCAGAGAGTCTAAGCGTACAAGCATTGCCGGCGATTTTGTCAAGCCGTCTTCGGGCAGGTCTATCATGACGTCGTAGGTGTAGATGGATCCCAGTTCGCTTTCACCTACTTCCAGCAGATTGTTTACATAGGCTATTTTACGTCCCATGGTGCGTTCTATGTCAAAGGCGGTCTCTATCTTGGTGAATTGATAAATGAGTGCTGCGGTAAGCAGCCCTGCAATCCATAGGATCAATGTGCCATGCCGGAGTACGCTTTCTCCCAAACGCCCCAGTTGATGGTCGAGCCACCGTCCGCCGGTTTCCTGCACTTTGGGATGAGGTTTGCCGTTCTTGCCAAAACTCAACAGCACGGGCATCAGTGTAATGGCAATGAAGAAAGCCAGCATCACGCACGAGGAGGTAGCGATACCAATGAACCGCATGGGCTGCATCGGAATAGCGAGAAACGACAGCAGGGCGGCAAAGGTGGTGAGTGCACTGAACAACACAGGCCAGCCCATTTCACCCACGGTCTCTTCTACGGCTCGTCGACGTTCTCCGTGTAGAAGGAATTGCCGTTTGAAATAGGAAAAGATATGTATGTTATAGGCTATCGAGACGGCAAACGCCAACAGCATAGGTATCATCATCATACCGCTGTCTATCGTCATGCCGACATATCCCAACAGTCCATACACAATCACAATTGAGCCTGCCGCCGTGATAAGTGGAACGACAACGCCCCGTAGGGAGCGTGTTATGAGTAACAAAATAAGAATGGAAACGAGTGCGGCAATGCCCATCACACGGGGCATCTCTTTGCCAATCCATTTCATCTTCATGGCGGTAACGTAGGGCAAGCCTGTGCCTTTGGGATGGAGCTTTTGGTATTTGTCTTTAGTGATGATATGCTCCAGCTCATTCCCCGTTAGCACTTCAGGAGAAACGGCATTCTTACCTTTATTCCACACTGAATCTTTAGGAAAGGTACGCAACTTGAGAATAATCCACGAGAGCGTACCATCTTTGGAGACAAGCCGCTCGGCAATATGTGGCTTCATATAGGCTTTGCGACGTATCGTTTCCAGACTTGCCGCATCAGTGGGAATAAGGTCAGGCACTATCTGCTCGATAGTCATTCCTTCTTCATTCCCTACCATAAATTCGATGTCAGTGAGCGAAGTGATTTTGTCGGCGTATGAAATGCTATCCATCATTTCGTTCGTGAGTTCGCGGATGAGCTCTAAGTTCTCTTTCATAAACGAATTGTCGCATTGGGTCAGTACGGCGGCAAAATTGTCATTGCCGAATATATCCTTGAATTCTTTGGTCTTGACAAGCATCGGGTCGTCTTCGAGGAAGTAGTTTTCCCACGAAGCACTCACCTTGAAATATCTTAACCCTGTAAATCCTATGGCGAAGACGAGGATAAACAAGCTTAGTACAAGCCATCGTTTTTGTACCATCCATCTGCCCTGACGGGCAAACCAGTCATTGATTCTTTCTATTTTCATATCGTTTGTTATTGGTAAGTTCATTCATTTCAACACATTCAGCAGCGTGACGAGAAATAGCTTTCCACTTTGGGGCTACATATGATAATGGTGACAATGTGCGTGGACACAAGAATGCTCTTTGTGGGCATCATGCACGTGACAACGGCAGGAGTGAGAAGTGTTCATATTCTTTCTTTTTTTTACTTATGTTTTTTATATTACTTAGTCTTGCTAACACAACATCAGCAGGTTGAGTGCCATAACCGCCATGCCTGCTACCAAACCATAGATAGTATGATGGTGCTTACCGTATTCTTCGGCAGCGGGTAGTAACTCATCAAGCGAGATAAATACCATGATACCGGCAATCATCCCGAAAATAACGCCGAAAACATGGTCATTGAGGAATGGTGCCAAGATAAGATAGCCGATGACGGCTCCTACCGGCTCGGCCAATCCCGATAGAAATGAAAGCCAAAGGGCCCGTTTACGATTACCTGTAGCATAATAGATCGGAACGGAGACGGAAATGCCTTCGGGTATATTATGTATGGCGATGGCACAGGCAATAGGTATAGCAATGTTTATATCCTTCAATGCTGCAAGAAACGTAACCATACCTTCCGGGAAATTGTGTATTGCCAGCACCAAGGCTGTCACTACATCGACGCGTAATAATTGAGGCTTTATTTCAGTCTTTCGTTCTTCCTTTAAGCTCATTTCTTCCACCCGATGCATTTCGTGTGGATTTTCGTAGTGAGGAATTAGCTTATCAATAAGTAGAATCAATACGATTCCCCCGAAAAAAGAAAGTGTGGAATGAAGAGTTCCGTCGTCCTTGCCATGTATATTGGCAAGAGTCTGCAAAGAAGAGGCAAACAGATTGGCGAAAGACATATAAATCATTACTGCTGTTGAAAATCCCAATGAAAGAGAAAGGAATGAAGTATTGGTGCGCTTAGCAAAAAATGCAATCGCACTGCCTATCCCTGTGGATATACCGGCAAACGATGTTAGGAAAAATGCTATAAGTACTGGTTGAGACATGGCTATGATGGATTGGAAGTTAGTGCGTCAAAAGAGAACAAAAGTTTGTTTTGTTCAGAAGCAAAGCGAGCCGCTCTTTGCAGGCGGCTCGCTCGGTAGGAGAAACAGTTAGATTTAGAAATAAGACGTTTCATGCTTTTGGCAACTAAGTTTAGTTCGGTCAGTCTGCGGATGTACGATGTTGGTACTTTGATCTTTCGTCCCAATAATTTCTTTGGGCAAAACCTTTCCGATACGGGAGACTGCCCTGCTTTGCGTAACCCATGACTCCTCGCAGAAGAAAAGCCCGTTGACTCCTTGTACGAGTGTTAATTCGTCGTTGCTGATGATGTTGATGATACTCATATGCTGATTATTATTTAGTGATTCTTCTGGAATGACTCGGCGTTCCAACTCCTGCATCAAACGAAACGCTGCCTGACAAGATTGCAGCATCTGTCCATGCAGGCTATAGGTGTGGAGTCGAGCAGAAGGTAGCTGATGCCTATTGTCTCGGAATCAAATACAAAAGAGATTCGATTGTTTACAATCGTACAATCATTTCCGCAAGGCTTGCATTGCAGACAAGACGAGAAACGGATGTTTTGATTAGTTATCTCTTGACAGACAGGATGTTTCAATAGTTCTGCCTTCATCTTTCATTCTTTACATTCATGAGTTTCTTCCATCCTCCCGTGCTAAAGCGAATATACTCACTGATGAAACACTCTATCTCTTCGCAGGAAAGTTCCTTATGTTGCACCACCTCTTTCATCATATTAATCCACCAAGAGCAGGTGAAGTGCATGAAGAACGGAGAAATATCGGTATGTAGTTCCGGATGGAGTCTTCTCATCTTTTCCATATATTCCATCCCTATTGTGGCACTCTTCTCAATCCACTCTTCCAAATAATCTTTGAGGCGAGAATGCTGCGTAGAGAAAAACAGCAAATTTAATTCACTTCGGTAACGAGTTATAATGCCCATAAGCTCCTGCAAAGATGCACGATGATATTCATCTGAGATAAATATGTCAAGGGAGAAATTCTCCGGTCGGTTGTGATCTTCCAGCATCCTGTACATAGCAGCCAAAAGAGGACGCAACACATCAACCAGTAAATCGTCCTTACAGGGATAGTAATTGTATATATTGCTCAGACCAATGCCCGACAACTTAGAAATCTCACGCATAGACACCGACTTGAAGCCCTTTTCGAAAAAAGCTTTCTGCGCTGTTTCCAGCAATAGCTTACGTATATAATCCTTCGTTGTTTGCATAGGTCAGAACATAATTCTTTATTTTATAACGCAAAATTAGTCACATATTTTTTCGGTTGCAATACCTTAAAATGATGATTTTTTTACTTACCATTCCCCATTTATGGTAATTCAGCAAATGAAATTTATAACTTTCAATATGCTACTCCTAATCATATCAAAGCTACAAATACTCACTTATTTACAATCTCTAGCACTCACTTTTTTTTGTTTACTTTTGTCTGTAAACCGCTACTGACGTCATTAAATACATAGTAATATGAGCAAAAAAATCAAAGACCAAGAAGTTCTTTTGGTCAAAGATCAGAAGGACGATAGCCTCCGAGCCGTAGTCGGAGCAGATGGGAAAAGCGGACTGAAGTTGCATTCTTTCAAAGTCTCCTTTGAGAGTGTCGTTGCCAGCGTGCATGTATACCGATAGACGATTACTCACTACCAATATAAGGAAAAGTTGCATGCAAATGAAATTTATCATACGCCATGCAACTTTGGAGCCAATTCATAAGAAGAGGAGCTAACGGAGAAAAAGAACTTTTTCAGTGCCCTCAGATTTCGGGCTTCCTTTTTTATTTACCTTCAACAACTCCAAATATTCTTATTACATCAATCTTCGATAGTACATACACTTACACGGTTCCAATCCGGTTCGGTAAACATGTCACCTACTCCCTGATCTTCGGCAGTAATACGAGACGTATTAATCTTGTATTTATTAACAAGGATTGTTTTTACAGCTTCTGCACGTGCGGTAGCAATTTTTGCGTTGATCTCAACATTGCCTTCTGGAGAAGCGTACCCTTTAATAATGACTTTTGAATCGGGATATTTCTTCATGTAGGAGGCTACACGTTCCACATTCGGTAGCTGTGATGCATCCACTGATGAGCGACCTTGTCTGAAAGTAATGATAGATTCCGGAACGCGGGCAGTCTTGACTACTGTTTCAATGGGAACGACCTTTGTACGACATTCTTCCAACTCTTTATGCAAACCGCTAATTCTTTGGTTAGCATTGTTTAGTTCTCTGTCACGACTGCCCACCTGTTCGCGAAGTGCATTAATAGCAACATTCAAATCATCAATTTCGCTCTGATTGTAGACTTTTACTTTAGTAAAGTAATGATTCCCAGTACTCATCTTGAAGTGATAAGTCAATCCGGCAGTCAGTTCAAATGTTGCATTGTTTGCATTGAAACAACTCTTTGCCTGATTAAAATCACCTTGCATATCATATACGATAGCGGGCTTAATTCCCAATGTCCATGCTTTTGTTTCACCGAGGTTGAAATTAAGATTCAATCCGAGACGGGTAGACCATGAATTGTCATCTCCTTTACCATTTACATAATAATGCAACCACCCCATTCCGGCAATAGCTTCTATCTCAAACAAACGAGGTTTGCCCCGATAGCTTGCAAATAGATTTATTAAGTTAATTTTACTTAACAAGCTGACATCTAAAACATCAAAAGCTGTTTTACTCGGAGTTGTATTGATATATCCCATTCCCTGAAATTCCAAACCGAAAACTAGGAGTTAATTGTTTGGATATTCCAACTCCGAAACCGGGACGCATCCCTTTAAAGAAAGAGGCGTGAGTGAGAGGGGTAACTGCTCCTGCATTCACTCCTACAGACCAATTGTCCATAAACTTTGTTCCTTCTACAACTGATTGGGCATTTACAATAAATGTTCCCAAAGTAAAAACTAATAAAATAGCAATTTTCTTCATAATCTATTGTTTTATTTTTTTCGAATGCAAAAGTAAAAAGATTGCAGAGCTTTTTAGTTGTAGGACAAAAGAATAAATCTAATACATTGATTTTTATTTTACTTATAATCAGTAGTTTGCAAAAATGGTTCAATTAATAATCTAACACATATCTAACACCCTTGATAAAATTCAAAAAAGCACTTACACTTACACCTTTAGGGTAGTCAAGTTTATTTTTTAACAACAACGAGTGAACTGATACTTTTACTCTGAATAGCAATAACTTACTGCTATTTTGTACTATTACGATTATACATATCTGTCTCTTATACACATCT
>NZ_JAJKHN010000107.1:0-18653 GCF_020982715.1 Bacteroides sp. 1_1_30 | reverse complement strand
ACAAGCCCTGAAAGGGCGGAACTGTATACAATTATGCCCTTTCAGGGCGCAAATTCAGATTGTCGTTTTTACGTAGGGCGTTGCCCTACGCTATATAATTAAGCCCTTTCAGGGCACTCCGCAAAATTATCATTTAGCTCATTTATATTCTGAAAAGAATTAAAACCGTCAAGAAACGAACTACTTTTAACGTCAGTTCGATGCAATATCTATCTGTATGACTTAACGGTCAGATACATTCTCCAAAGTTTCGGAAGGTTTGCCGCCCAAGAGCTTTTCCAAGTCACGTAATTGACGTTGATAATCCTGCAACATCTGACTGACAAAACCATGATAGCAAGAAGCTGATATCAGGAAGTTCGACCATTTTGCCCATTCTTCAAAAATCTTTTGACACTCTGTGCGAGGTGAATTTTGTAAAGAAAAGAAATGCAGGCAAGCCTTTTGCATCTCCGGCATCCCATTTTCCCATGAACGGTCGAGGTTGGTTAACGCTTTAATAAAATGTTTGATTTTGTGGTGTAACGCTCCCAGACGTTGTGATTCCGAACGATCGACTGATACGGTAGGGCATAGTCGTCGTGATTGGGCTAAATAAAACTGTTTTAGGTTTTCTTTTTCTTCCAGATTAGGAAAATTAGCTTCCTGCCGATTGCTTCGAACGGTTTTTACAGGTGCATTGTTTTGTTCTTCATGCATGATACAACGGTTTTAAGATAGGCGGGAATAAAAAAACGGTTCCGCCTTTCCCGTTGCATAACACTCCACAGAAGCTGGGGACGCATTAACGTTCCCCACGGGGGTACGAAACCGCGTATCTACGGCAGCAACAGGCATAAAAATGCCTGCTACTGGAGTTGAAGCAGGTTCACTGCTTCTGTGGGTATAAAATGTTATGCGTTGCAAATGTACGATAATTTTCGGAAGTCGCAAATTAAACGGCGCAAGAATCTGTATGAAAATTATGTGATGTTAAAGTGCTGTAGCCATTTCTGAAGCATGTATTAAAATTAAGTATAATGCATTTTTAATTTTGCAATGACAATGTATAAAGATAAACAGTACCTTTGCACAGTCTTTATATAAAAACACGTATTGTTATGGAACAACATCCGATAAAAATTAATAAAGTGCAGATACGCAATCTGCAAATAGAAGATTATGTACAGTTATCCCAATCGTTTACCCGTGTTTATTCTGACGGTAGCGATGTGTTTTGGACTCGTGAGCAGATACAGAAGTTGATTAAAATCTTTCCGGAGGGTCAGATCGTCACAGTCGTTGACGATAAAATAGTTGGTTGTGCTCTTTCTATTATTGTTGATTATGATAAAGTAAAGAACGACCATACGTATGCACAGGTTACGGGTAAGGAAACATTCAATACACATAATCCCAAAGGAAATATCCTGTATGGCATTGAAGTATTCATCCACCCGGGCTATCGTGGTTTGCGTCTCGCACGTCGTATGTATGAATATCGTAAGGAGCTTTGCGAAACATTGAATCTGAAAGCGATCATGTTTGGCGGACGTATCCCGAATTATCATAAATATGCTGACAAAATGCGTCCGAAAGAATATATCGAACGGGTACGTCAACGCGAGATTTATGATCCGGTACTTACTTTCCAGTTGTCGAATGACTTTCACGTTCGTAAGGTAATGACTAATTATCTGCCAAATGATGAAGAATCAAAACATTATGCCTGTTTGCTGCAATGGGATAATATCTATTATCAGCCACCTACACAGGAATATATCAGTCCCAAAACTACGGTTCGCGTAGGACTGGTGCAATGGCAGATGCGTAGTTATAAAACATTGGATGACCTGTTCGAACAAGTAGAATTCTTTGTGGACGCAGTATCTGATTATAAAAGTGATTTTGTTCTTTTCCCGGAATATTTCAATGCTCCTTTGATGTCGAAGTATAACGATAAGGGGGAATCGCAAGCCATTCGCGGATTGGCGAAATATACGGATGAAATTCGGGAACGGTTTATGAATCTGGCTATTAGCTATAATATCAACATTATAACTGGAAGTATGCCATACGTAAAAGAGGACGGATTGCTTTATAATGTAGGTTTCCTTTGCCGACGGGATGGAACCTACGAAATGTATGAAAAATTACACGTCACTCCCGATGAAATAAAAAGCTGGGGACTTAATGGTGGTAAACTTCTGAATACTTTTGACACAGACTGTGCAAAGATTGGAGTCTTGATTTGCTATGATGTCGAGTTTCCCGAACTTTCCCGCCTGATGGCAGATCAGGGGATGCAGATATTATTTGTTCCTTTCCTGACAGATACCCAGAATGCCTATTCCCGTGTTCGTGTTTGTGCGCAGGCACGTGCCATCGAGAATGAATGTTTTGTGGTCATTGCCGGAAGTGTCGGAAATCTTCCCCGTGTGCACAATATGGATATTCAATATGCCCAATCGGGGGTATTTACCCCATGCGACTTTGCTTTTCCAACGGACGGAAAGAGGGCAGAGGCAACTCCTAACACCGAAATGATTTTGGTATCGGATGTTGACCTGGATTTGCTGAACGAACTGCATACTTATGGTAGTGTACGCAACTTGAAAGACCGCAGGAATGACCTGTATGAGGTGAGATACAAGAAATAAAAAGAGTGACGCTATGCTGTCCGGATAGCGTCACTATATGCCTTGGATAGCGTCACTATCCGGGGCATATAGTGGCGCCCTTTTTATAGAATACTTTTTTATTTGGAAGATGTGCCACTCTCCAATATACTAACGATAGAAAACAGCGTAAAGCAAATAGCTCCGAGACCTACCAAAACACGTGCCGGAATGAAATAATCAGCATGTATAGTAGCAAGCTCGAATACAAAAGCCGCCAGGAACAGGCAAGCCAATGCCGTTAATACCGGAATCATAGGAATACGGTTGGCTAATTTGAATTCTTGCCTCCATATCTTAGCCAGCAGGATTACTTTGCTGGAAATACTGTAACATACTAATCCCAACCCGAGCATTATATATCCGGTGGTACCGTTTGCACTTCCGGAATCTGCCAAAATCACGAATAATCCCCATACAAAGGAGATAGATCCCATTAATAAAACCAGTTTCGGCCATTTATTCCGTTCTTTTTCTGAATAATCATTACGTATCTGACGTGCTATGGTAGCTACCAGCGCAATCAAACTGGTACAAATACATGCCAGACCGACCATTACATGTCCCACGACAAAATAAGCAGGATGAGAATGACTGTTGCCTAATAATACAAATGCCCATATCCATGCGATCAGCGAAACGATGATGGCAACAATGACCAATGCCCGTCTCTGATTAAGGGAAAAAGCTCCTTCCGGAACCTCATTACTTGTCGCTTTTGAATTTCCCGGAATTAAAGAGAATCGGGTAGAAGAGGTGGCGGCGGTAGCTACACAAGTGGTTATAAATCCAACACCGGTGATAACGTGTCCAGCAACAAATGCAGAGGTGGAAGTGGCATTACTGAAAATGCAGATACCTCCAATAATAGTAATGATGGCTGCCAGATAGCCTATGATCGGCAAAACATATTTGGCCGATTTATTATAAGTATGTATGATTTGCCGGATGATAGTGGCAGCCGTGCAAAACAGTGCAATGCATATCATACCGAGTGAAAACACAACAGGACCAGCCACAACACGACTCCCGTCATCTCCATAACCATAAATAAACGCTCCGTATCCGAAGCAAAAAATAGCCATCGCCAAAGGGATTGCTCTGAATAAAATGCTAATACCGTAATTCATAAGTTAAAGTGCTTTTAGGTTTCCCACTAAAACAAGGAGATACCTGTTTTGTTTAGGCTGTAGGCAGTTTATAATCGTTAACTTCACACGAATCCGATTAAAAGTCCTAGCTTTTTGCTCAACTAAACAAATGTTTTTGTAAATTTGCACCCTTAAAAATGGGGATACCCCTCAAATTGTAAATTGTAAATAGTAAAATCGTAGACAGCTATGGGTAAGAGATTTACTGAATATTCGCAGTTTGACCTTTCGCAGGTGAACAAAGATGTGCTGAAGAAATGGGACGAGAACCAGGTTTTCGCCAAGAGTATGACAGAACGTGATGGCTGTCCTTCGTTCGTGTTTTTCGAAGGACCTCCCTCGGCTAATGGTATGCCGGGTATTCACCATGTAATGGCTCGTACAATTAAGGACATTTTCTGTCGCTACAAAACGATGAAGGGTTATCAGGTGAAGCGTAAAGCCGGATGGGATACGCACGGACTGCCTGTGGAACTAAGTGTAGAAAAGGCATTAGGTATCACAAAAGAAGATATTGGTAAGAAAATCTCTGTTGCCGACTACAATGCGGCTTGTCGGAAAGACGTGATGAAATATACCAAGGAGTGGGAAGACCTGACTCATCGGATGGGATATTGGGTAGATATGAAGCATCCTTATATCACGTATGATAATCGCTATATTGAGACATTATGGTGGCTATTGAAGCAATTGCATAAAAAAGGATTGTTGTATAAAGGATATACGATTCAACCGTATTCACCGGCTGCAGGAACAGGATTGAGCTCACATGAGTTGAATCAACCGGGCTGTTATCGGGACGTAAAAGATACAACGGCCGTTGCCCAATTTAAAATGAAGAATCCTAAACCGGAAATGACGGAATGGGGAACTCCTTATTTTATCGCTTGGACAACTACTCCGTGGACGTTGCCTTCAAATACGGCACTCTGCGTAGGACCCAAAATAGACTATGTGGCTGTACAGTCTTACAACGCTTATACCGGAGAACCTATAACAGTGGTTCTGGCAAAAGCTTTATTGAATGTACACTTCAATGCAAAAGCTGCTGATCTGAAATTGGAGGACTACAAAGCCGGAGATAAACTTGTACCGTTTAAAGTGATTGCCGAATACAAAGGCACGGATCTTGTCGGTATGGAATATGAGCAGTTGATCCCTTGGGTGAAACCGGTTGAGGTATCCGAAGATGGCAACTGGAAGCCTAGTGATAAGGCTTTCCGTGTGATACCGGGTGATTATGTAACGACAGAAGACGGTACAGGTATCGTTCACATTGCACCTACATTTGGTGCGGATGATGCGAATGTGGCACGTGCTGCAGGAATCCCGTCATTGTTCATGATTAATAAGAAAGGCGAAACTCGTCCGATGGTGGATCTGACTGGTAAATTCTATCTGTTGAATGAGCTGGATGAGAATTTCGTAAAGGAATGTGTTGATGTAGATAAATACAAAGAATATCAGGGCGCATGGGTGAAAAATGCTTATGATCCTCAATTTATGGTGGATGGTAAATACGATGAGAAAGCTGCGCAAGCTGCCGAATCTTTGGATATTGTCATTGCCATGATGATGAAAGCAGACAACAAGGCTTTCAAGATAGAAAAGCATGTCCACAATTATCCGCACTGCTGGCGTACAGACAAACCGGTGCTTTATTATCCGTTGGATAGCTGGTTTATCCGTTCTACCGCTTGTAAGGAGCGAATGATGGAATTGAATAAAACCATCAACTGGAAACCGGAATCTACCGGAACCGGCCGTTTCGGCAAGTGGCTGGAAAATCTGAATGACTGGAACCTTAGCCGTTCTCGTTATTGGGGTACTCCATTACCTATTTGGCGTACAGAAGATAATACGGATGAGATATGCATCGAATCTGTAGAAGAACTTTATAATGAAATCGAGAAATCGGTAGCTGCCGGATTTATGAAATCCAATCCATACAAGGATAAAGGTTTCGTGCCGGGTCAATATTCGGAAGAAAATTATGATAAGATTGATCTTCACCGTCCTTATGTAGACGACGTCATATTGGTATCGAAAGATGGCAAACCGATGAAGCGTGAATCAGACTTGATTGATGTATGGTTCGATTCGGGTGCTATGCCATACGCGCAGATCCATTATCCGTTCGAAAATAAAGAACTGTTGGATAACCGTCAGGTATATCCGGCTGACTTTATCGCAGAAGGAGTAGACCAGACTCGTGGTTGGTTCTTTACCTTGCATGCTATCGCTACCATGGTATTTGACAGCGTGTCCTACAAAGCTGTTATCTCTAACGGTTTGGTACTCGATAAGAACGGTAACAAGATGTCCAAGCGTTTGAATAACGCTGTCGATCCGTTTACTACGATTGAAAAGTATGGTTCCGACCCGTTGCGTTGGTACATGATTACCAATTCTTCTCCATGGGATAACCTGAAATTTGACGTTGAAGGAGTGGAAGAGGTTCGCCGTAAATTCTTCGGTACCTTATATAATACGTATTCATTCTTTGCGCTTTATGCGAATGTAGACGGATTTGAGTATAAAGAAGCGGATGTACCGATGGCAGAACGTCCGGAGATCGACCGTTGGATCTTGTCTGTATTGAATACATTAATAAAGGAGGTAGATACATGCTATAATGAATATGAACCGACAAAGGCAGGACGTTTGATTTCTGATTTTGTGAATGATAATTTGTCCAACTGGTATGTTCGCCTGAATCGTAAACGTTTCTGGGGTGGTGAATTTACACAGGATAAATTGTCTGCTTATCAGACATTGTACACTTGTCTCGAAACAGTTGCCAAACTGATGGCTCCTGTATCTCCGTTCTATGCAGACCGGTTGTATACTGACTTGATTACAGCAACAGGACGCGACAATGTAGTTTCTGTCCATCTTGCCGAATTCCCGAAATATCAGGAAGAAATGATAGACAAGGAACTGGAAGCCCGCATGCAAATGGCACAGGATGTTACATCTATGGTGTTGGCATTGCGCCGCAAGGTGAATATCAAGGTACGCCAACCGCTGCAATGTATCATGGTTCCGGTGGTAGATGAAGAGCAGAAAGCTCATATCGAAGCTGTGAAGAACCTGATTATGAATGAAGTGAACGTAAAAGAAGTCAGATTCGTTGATGGTGCAGCCGGTGTATTGGTGAAAAAAGTGAAATGTGACTTTAAAAAGCTAGGCCCGAAATTTGGCAAGCAAATGAAAGCAGTAGCTGCTGCTGTTGCAGAAATGTCACAGGAAGCCATCGGTGAATTGGAGAAAAACGGAAAGTATACATTAAATCTGGATGGTGCGGAAGCTGTTATTGAAGCATCAGATGTCGAGATCTTTAGTGAAGATATTCCGGGATGGTTGGTTGCCAATGAAGGAAAACTGACAGTAGCGCTTGAAGTGACCATTACCGAAGAACTGCGTCGCGAGGGTATTGCCCGTGAACTGGTGAACCGTATTCAGAATATACGTAAGTCAAGCGGCTTCGAGATTACAGACAAAATAAAAATAACAATCTCGAAAAATACGCAAACAGATGATGCGGTAAATGAATATAATACTTATATTTGTAACCAGGTTTTAGGCACATCTCTTGAACTTGTAGATGAAGTGAAAGACGGAACAATGCTGGAGTTTGACGACTTCTCATTGTTTGTGAACGTGATAAAAGACTAATACTATATTGATTAACCTTTTAAAATTGTAAAGTTATGGCAGAAAAGACTAGATATTCGGATGCGGAACTCGAGGAATTCCGTGCCATTATTATGGAGAAACTGGAATTGGCACAACGTGACTATGAACAGTTGAAGAAAAGTTTGATGGGACTGGACGGTAATGATACCGACGATACATCTCCTACGTATAAAGTATTGGAAGAAGGTGCTAATACGCTCTCCAAGGAAGAAACGACCCGACTGGCACAACGTCAGCTGAAGTTTATCCAAGGATTACAAGCTGCTTTGGTACGTATTGAGAATAAAACGTACGGCATTTGCCGTGAAACCGGAAAGTTGATTCCGGCAGAGCGTCTGCGTGCTGTTCCTCATGCTACATTAAGCATTGAAGCAAAGAACAGTGGTAAAAAATAACAGATAGCAAGTAGGCTACAGGTAACGAGCTACAAGTAGCTGCGCAAAGTTTACGCACGGCACTTGTAGCTCGTTATGTTTAACTTATAATAAACACATGAAGAAACTATTCACGAAGGGGAGAATTGCCCTTCTCGTTATCTTTTCCGTATTGATTATTGACCAGATCATCAAGGTCTGGATTAAAACTCACATGTACTGGCACGAAAGTATACGTGTGACCGATTGGTTTTATATCTATTTCACCGAAAATAACGGGATGGCTTTCGGTATGGAAATCTTCGGTAAGTTATTCCTGACAACATTCCGCATTGTTGCGGTAGCATTGATAGGGTGGTATCTCTATAAAATCATAAAGAAAGGTTTTAAAACAGGTTATATCGTCTGTGTGGCTCTTATTCTGACCGGTGCTTTGGGAAACATCATAGATAGTGTGTTCTATGGAGTTATTTTCAATGAAAGCACTCATTCGCAGATTGCCAGTTTCATGCCCGAAGGTGGTGGATATTCTACCTGGTTTTACGGAAAAGTGGTGGATATGTTTTACTTTCCGATTATAGATACAAACTGGCCTACATGGATGCCGTTTGTAGGTGGAGAGCATTTTATATTCTTTAGTCCGATCTTTAATTTTGCAGATGCTGCTATCAGTTGCGGTATCATTGCCTTATTACTCTTTTATAGTAAATATTTGAATGAGTCTTATCATTCACTGGATAAAGATAAAAAGGAAGCTACGGATCATGAAAAATAAATTTCGGTTTCATCTGTGTCTCATCTGCATGTTCGTTTTTGCGGTAGCCGGGTGTAAAGTGAAAAGACCCAGTGATGTAATCTCGGAATCGAAGATGGAGAATTTGCTGTATGATTATCATGTGGCAAAGTCTATGGGAGATAATTTGCCTTATAGTGAGAATTATAAGAAAGCATTGTATATCGACGCCGTTTTCAAGAAATACGGGACTACACAAGCTGCATTTGATTCATCCATGGTTTGGTATACCCGTAACACAGAGATTTTATCGAAAATTTATGATAAGGTGAAAAAACGCTTGAAAGACGAACAGGAACTTGTTGGCGACCTGATAGCCAAGCGTGATAAGAAACCGAAAATGACTAAGCAGGGTGATAGCATCGATGTCTGGCCGTGGCAGCGTATGGTACGTTTGACCGGTGAAATGATGGATAATCAATATGTATTTACTTTGCCGACCGACTCTAACTACAAAGACCGGGATACATTGGTATGGGAAGTGCGGTATCGTTTCCTGGAGCCGATGCTTGCCGACTCTTTAAGAGGTGTCACTATGGCTATGCAGGTGATTTATGAAAAAGATACGATCAATCATTGGAAAATGGTGACTGAACCGGGTGTGCAACAAATTCGTTTGTTTGCAGACACATTAGGTTCGATGAAAGAAATAAAAGGTTTCATTTATTATCCGATGGATAGCCAGGAAAAAGGCGGGGCAGTATTGGCCGACCGTTTCATGATGACTCGTTATCATTGTACGGATACGCTCGCATTTGCTGTACGCGATTCTTTGAATAAGATAGAAGCATTGAAAGCAGATTCTTTGAAGAAGATAGCTACTAAAGAAAATGCCGACTCTTTACATAAGGTCATAGACAAGAATAAAGATGACATTCAGCGTCTGACACCGGAAGAGATGAACCGTCGTCGTACGGGAACTCATCGTGAGAAGAAGCCGGAGCAGATTCAGGTGGAACAGCATATCCAAAAGGAACGGATAGAGCAAAGAAAAGAACGCCAGATGAATCAACGCAGGAAGCAGCAACAAAGACGTTCAAACAACTGATTGTAATGAAACGTTTTGCTTCTCATTATTTGCTGATACCTGCCGTCGGATATATGAAGCAGCAGGTAGTGGAGATCACTGACGAAGGAGTTGTCCGAGGTGTGTTCCCATTGACCGAAGAGATTGAATCGGTTGAATGGATGCCGGGAGTGATTGTGCTGCTTTCTGAAAGTCAGGTGGAAGAAATAAAAAACACTGGGATGATTTTAAAAAACATCCCAGTGTTTCAAATCAATCTTCCCAGTGTTTCGAATCAATCTTCCCAATGTTTTAATGAGTATCTGCAGGAAGCAGAAAAGAAGGGGGAAGCTTTATTTCCTTATTTGTTTTATCCTTTTGATTTTACTTCCATGCAGCCTGTCGACGGAACTCGGCACAGATTACTGCGGTAGCAATGGCTACATTCAGAGACTCGGATGTCTCTTGGCCTGCCGGGTAATTGGGGATATATAATTTTCGGTTGATTAATGTGGCTACCTCTTTCCCTATGCCATTCCCTTCATTTCCCATTACGATCAAGCCATTGGCCGACAATGGTTGTTCATACATATTTTTTCCATCCAGGAACGTACCGAACACAGGAGTATCTCCGAGCGACCGGATAAAATCGGGGAGGGAAGTATAATGCACTTTCACCCGGGCAATTCCACCCATAGTGGCTTGTATAGTCTTAGGGTTATATACATCTACCGTATTCTGCGAGCAGATAATATGTTCGATGCCAAACCAGTCGGCCAGACGGATAATAGTACCCAGATTTCCGGGATCTTGTACATCGTCCAATGCAAGGCAAAGCGATGAACGAACTGCCTCCGGATCCAAAGTATATTGTGGTTGTTCGAAAATAGCAAGTACCTGTTGGGGAGTTTTCAATAAACTGGCCCGTGAAAGATCTTCCTGTGAAACTTCTACCAGTTCACTTGCGTCAATACCCGGATGCTCCTGAAACCAGAAGGGAGTGGCTGCTAAAAAACGACAGGGAAAATGTCCGAGTAAATCACCTACCAATTTAGGACCTTCAGCCAGAAATACCCGCTCTTCTTTACGTATTTTCTTCAGTTCCAGCGAGTGGATATACTTTATTTTGTTTTTACTTAATGATGCCATAGATTTGATATTCTTTTGCAAAGCTATAAAGATATTTCCAATCTATCCTTACTTTCTTCGTCTTTTTCTTAAATTATTTTCCCCGTCGGAAAATATAATTTATCTTTGTAGGCGCATTTTTCATGCTATCGATGTAAAACCGTATGAGGAGAAATTTTCTTTGTTTGCTTGCTTCTGCTGCTGTCTTGTCACTTGCTTCGTGTACTACCACTAAGTTTGTGCCGGATGGATCTTATCTGCTGGATGAAGTCAAAATTCGTACGGACCAAAAAAATATACGGCCTTCTTCCTTGCGCATGTATGTTCGCCAAAATCCTAATGCCAAGTGGTTCAGTCTGATAAAGACCCAACTTTATGTATACAATCTGTCGGGGCGTGATTCGACCAAATGGGGGAATAAGTTCTTGAGAAGAATAGGGGATGCTCCCGTAATATATAGCGAGGACGAAGCGCAACGTTCTGAAGAAGAGATCACTAAGGCTGTGCATAATATGGGATATATGGCGGCAACAGTGAAACGTTCGACCAAAGTAAAAAAGAAAAAGATCAAAGTCTATTATGACGTAACGGCAGGCAAGCCATACGTTGTTCAATCTATCAAATATGATATTTATGATCCTAAAATAGCTGCGCTTCTCAAACAGGATTCTGCCAGAAGTTTGCTGAAGGAAGGAATGTATTTTGATGTGAATGTATTGGATGCGGACAGGCAACGTATCACAAATAAGTTACTTCGGAACGGTTATTATAAGTTTAATAAGGATTATATCGGATATACTGCCGATACCGTTCGTAATACTTATAATGTAGATCTGACTCAACATTTGCAGATGTATAAAGCTCATGCGAATGATTCGGCAAGAGCACATCGGCAATATTGGATCAATAAGATTAATTTTATTACGGATTATGATGTTTTGCAGTCCTCGGCAATGAGCAGTGTGGACATCAATGATTCGGTTCATTATAAGGGATATCCGATTTATTATAAGGATAAACTTTATTTGCGCCCTAAAGTTCTCACGGATAATCTTCGGTTTGCTTCCGGCGACCTGTATAATGAGCGCGATGTGCAGCAGACCTATTCCAGTTTTGGACGTTTATCGGCATTGAAATATACGAATATCCGTTTTATTGAGACTCAAATAGGAGATTCAACGATGCTTGACTGCTATGTGATGCTGACCAAGAGCAAACATAAATCAGTGGCTTTCGAGGTAGAGGGAACTAATTCTGCCGGTGACTTGGGAGCGGCAGCTTCCGTCTCTTTCCAAAACAGGAACCTTTTTCGCGGATCAGAAACTTTTATGATAAAATTCCGTGGAGCGTATGAAGTCATTTCCGGACTTCAGGCAGGTTATTCGAATAATAACTATACAGAATACGGGGTAGAAACGAGTATCAACTTCCCTAATTTCCTGTTCCCTTTCATTTCCTCTGATTTTAAACGGAAAATCAGGGCGACAACAGAGTTTGGTTTGCAATATAATTATCAGTTGCGCCCGGAATTCCTGCGTACGATGGCTTCTGCCAACTGGAGCTACAAGTGGACGCAACGTCAGAAGATACAACACCGTATTGATTTGATTAATATTGCTTTTCTGTATTTGCCTCGTATCTCTGACAGGTTTAAAGAAGACTATATTAATAAAGGACAGAACCATATTTTCCAGTATAATTATCAGAATCGATTGATTGTAAATATGGGATATAGCTATAATTATAATAGCGTGGGAGGATCTATTATCAACAATACGATTGCTTCTAATTCATATTCCATCCGTTTTAATTTCGAGTCGGCGGGAAATATAATGTATGCCCTGTCTAAGGCTACCAATATTCGGAAGAATAGTAATGGTGAATACGCTATTTTGGGAATTCCTTATGCTCAATATTTGAAAGGAGAGTTTGATTTTGCCAAAAATATCAGAATCGACCATCGTAACTCTTTTGCGTTTCATGCCGGTGTAGGAATAGCTGTACCTTATGGAAATGCAAAAACGATTCCGTTTGAGAAACAATACTTCTCTGGTGGAGCCAATAGTGTTCGCGGATGGGCTGTTCGCGATTTGGGACCGGGTTCTTTTGCCGGAAATGGAAATTTGCTCGATCAATCGGGAGATATTAAGCTGGATGCCAGCATTGAATACCGAAGCAAATTATTCTGGAAATTTCAGGGAGCGGCATTTATTGATGCGGGTAATATCTGGACCATCCGGAGTTATGCCAACCAACCGGGAGGAGTTTTCAAGTTTGACAAGTTTTATAAGCAAATAGCCGTGGCCTATGGACTAGGGCTTCGCCTGGATTTAGATTTCTTTATCCTTCGTTTTGATGGAGGTATGAAAGCTGTCAATCCCGCCTATGAAACGAAGAAAGAACATTTCCCGATTATTCATCCTAAATTTAGTCGTGACTTTGCTTTCCATTTTGCTGTGGGATATCCTTTCTAACCAGCCATTTATTATTTTCTCTTACAAATTGGAGGGTATCTTGCAGAGAGCTCATATATTCTATTTTTCCTTCAACAGGATTAATGACGAATGTATTTTTTATTTGGCAAACAACCGTTGCTTCCTCTGAATTAGCATCTATCTCACTGGATATAACAGAAACTTTTGCAGCACCTCGTGTCTTGAGCTGATCCAGATGAGTTTGCCGTACATTAGACGCTAAAAAGCTAAGATAGGACAGGGAAGAAGGTGTACTCCATGCTTGGGCGGCCGGGTAATTGAAATTATAGAAGGCTTCGCAGAAATCTATAGCTGTTTGTTCTATTTGAGTTTGAGGAGTTTGTTGCTGGCAGGACAGACAAGTGAATATTAGGACAGAATAGATAAGTGTATATAGTTTATTCATAGTATAAAAAGATGCTGGATGGAAGATGAGATTGAAAAAGGAGATGAAACTACTTATTGAAGTTTCATCTCCTTCGTATTTCTTTTAATTTTTAGCGGGCGGCAAACATAAGATTGCTCATTGTAGCTTGGCGTGCTGCCAGCATACCTTGAGCATCCAACGTTACATTCATCTTTTCGCCATTCGGTAAGAACAAATCAGCAGTGCCGTCATTGTTCATTTTTACTAATTCAGCGCTTTCACCGTTTGCAACAACATTCCATGTGTTAGCTTCTTTGTTGTAGATCAAATCCATTGAAGCAGTTTCGCCTTCTTTAGTAATAGAATATCCATTCTCAAGAGTTTTCACCATGTAGTTGCCGTTCTCTCCTTTTACTTTCTTTACGTCACCTACATTAGCCATCGGGTTTGAACCACTCCAGAATTCGATAGAATTGATAACTAAAGCATCAGCCAGGTAAGCTACGCCATAAACCGGAACAATGTTGAAAGCAAGGAATACGAGTTCGTTTACAAACTTGTTTCCAACTGATTGATTCCAAGAAGACAGGCGGTTGAATAAACTGAATGATCCTACACAAGAACTGAATAATAAGCTACCGCTAAGCACTACTGCGACTAAAGTCAGTTTCCCTCTTTTCATGTTAAAACATTTTTGATTAATAAAAAATATTGATAATTTCTCTCATACAAGTATGCAAATATAATATTTTTTAATTAATCAGGGGGATTATTTCTAATTTTTGTATGCTCTTGATTTTCGTCTTGACAATTCGTTTCCTATGATATGGTCTATTGAAAATTTACCCGGACCGGCAATATACATCAATATGAATACCACTAAATAAATGAAAGCTAGCTCTTTAACAGCAAATACATCATTTGCGTGAACTACAAAGAAAGCTACTATCATCGTGAAAATCATCGGGATCATGGCTAAGCGATACAAGAAGCCTACAATAAATGCCATTGAACATACAAGTTCACCAAAAATAGCTAATCCGAGAGACAGGGGACTTCCTATTCCAAGCGGATCAGGAAATACAGTTGACAACTCTTGGAAACTACTCCATTTTTGGATACCATGGTTCATTAATAATATGCCGAAGATGATCCGGACAGCCAATAGCAACAAAGACACTTTTGTTGTATTCGATTTTGTGGGGAATAAGAAATCATAAATCATAAGTCGTTCTATTTTTAAGTTTATCTCTATTTATATAAACATAAAAAATCTTGAAATTGTTCTTTGCTGATAGCACAACTTGTAGAATCTCTGCCAGTTCTTCGGTTATTCCTTGTTTATGAATAAATAAACTTTGTATCTTTGTGGAAAATTCTAAAGATATGGCGCAACATACTTATGACAATGAAGCTGTTCAGGAGTTATTGAACTGGGCAAAAAAGATGATCGAAACAAAGAATTATCCAACTGAAAGATATCAGGTCAATCAATGTACTACAATTATTGATGGTAAATCGTATTTGGAATCGTTGATTGCTATGATTTCCAGAAACTGGGAAAATCCGACTTTTTATCCTACTATTGAGCAATTATGGGAGTTCAGGGAAAAGTGGGAAAACAAAGAATCGTAGTGAATGGCCGTTCCATGTTGGGAGATAAGTTATTTCATCATATAGAAATGCACTCTTAATCATGTCGGATAAGAGTGCATCATCTATTTTTTGTATATCTGTCGGCTTGCTATTTATCTATTTATTAGAAAGGCAGCCATCTTTTTTTCTTTTTTGATGGCGTTTTTTCCTCTTCTCCGTTTGGGCCATAGACATCTGCAAACGTCTTTTTCTCTTTAATCATTGCATAAATGACTCCCCAATCCGGCAAACCGCCTAAGTTCCGGTCGTCAATGAACATATCAGCTTTCAACTTTCGTGAAAATCCCTGATGGCCTTTTTGCTCTTCAGGATAATCCTTATTAACGGCATAAAATTCTAAACCTCTGGCTTTGCACCATTCGACAGCTTCGTCCAAAAGTGCCCCTTCACGCACACTCCATAGTATTAAACGATGCTTTTCTTGTTGCAATAACTTCAATGTGTCAACAGCGAATGGAATTTCTTCACCAATGCGTGGATAACGATGCTCTACAATCGTTCCGTCAAAATCAACAGCTATAATCATAGTTTTTAATTACCTAATTTTGAACAAAGATACGGACAGTAAGCCAAAAAAACGTATCTTTGTCTCAAATTAACATTTTAATAAATTAATAAATACATGAACAATTCCCCTCAGCGTGCTGCTAAAGGCTTTACGAGAGCATTTTGGGTCAGCAACACAGTCGAACTGTTTGAGCGTATGGCATATTATGCCGTTTTCATCGTTCTCACTATTTATCTATCTTCCATTTTAGGTTTTAATGATTTTGAAGCAAGTATGATTTCCGGGCTTTTTTCCGGCGGGTTATATCTGCTTCCTATTTTTTCCGGTGCTTATGCTGATAAGATAGGTTTCCGGAAGTCAATGATTATAGCATTTTCCTTATTATCCGTCGGATATTTAGGATTGGGAGTATTGCCTACTTTGCTGGAAGCTGCCGGCTTGGTTAGTTATGGCGTCACTACTCAATTTAATGGTTTGCCCGATAGCTATACCCGGTGGATTATTGTGCCGGTCTTGTTTGTACTTATGGTGGGAGGTTCCTTCATTAAGTCCATCATTTCTGCATCTGTGGCCAAAGAAACAACGGAGGCAACGCGTGCGCGTGGTTATTCCATCTTTTATATGATGGTAAATGTAGGTGCTTTTACCGGTAAAACAATTATCGATCCTTTGCGTAATGTTATTGGTGAGCAGGCGTATATCTATATTAATTATTTCTCCGGTGCGATGACAATTATTGCTTTGCTTGCTGTTATTCTCCTTTATAAATCAACGCACACGGCTGGTGAAGGAAAAAGTCTCCGTGAGATTGGGCAAGGATTTATGCGCATCATCACCAACTGGCGTTTATTGATTCTTATTCTGATTGTTACAGGGTTCTGGATGGTGCAACAGCAACTTTACGCCACTATGCCTAAATATGTGATCCGATTGGCCGGCGAGACGGCGAAACCGGGCTGGATTGCTAATGTGAATCCTTTTGTGGTGGTTTGTTGCGTTAGCTTTATCACGCGTTTGATGGCAAAACGCAGTGCGATTACTTCGATGAATGTGGGAATGTTTTTGATTCCTTTTTCGGCGTTGCTGATGGCATGTGGAAATTTGCTGGGAAATGATCTTATTACAGGCATGAGCAATATTACCCTGATGATGATTGCAGGTATAGTGGTACAGGCACTTGCCGAATGTTTTATTTCGCCGCGTTATCTGGAGTATTTCTCTTTGCAGGCTCCTAAAGGCGAAGAAGGAATGTATTTAGGATTCAGTCATTTACATTCCTTTCTTTCTTCCATCTTTGGTTTTGGCCTGGCGGGAATTTTGCTTACCAAATACTGTCCGGATCCTGCTTTGTTCGAGACACGGGCGGCATGGGAGGCAGCTAGCGCAAATGCCCATTATATATGGTATTACTTTGCTGCTATTGGCCTGATTGCCGCTGTAGCGCTACTATTATTTGCGAAAATCACCGAATCCATCGACAAAAAGAAGGAATCTTCTCGGTAATTCTATTCTTTTTTATGTATATTTGCCGTCACTTTGCTGTAAAAGTTGACGGCATTTTGCATTTTAATAAAGAGGATAAAACATGAAAGTAAAATTTATAAGCCTGGCGAGTGGCAGTAGTGGGAACTGTTATTATCTGGGTACTGAAACCTATGGAATACTGATAGATGCCGGAATCGGCATACGTACTATCAAAAAAACACTGAAAGATTATAATATCTTGATGGATAGTATTCGTGCGGTATTTATAACGCACGATCATGCTGACCATATCAAAGCTGTGGGTAATCTGGGAGAAAAATTGAATATTCCTGTTTATACAACCGCACGTATTCATGCTGGAATTAATCGTAGCTATTGTATGACGGAGAAATTGAGTTCGTCAGTTCGTTACCTGGAAAAGCAAGAGCCGATGACTTTGGAGGATTTCCATATCGAATCTTTTGAAGTGCCGCATGATGGAACGGACAATGTGGGGTACTGCATTGAAATCGACGGCAAAGTCTTTTCTTTCTTAACGGACCTTGGAGAAATTACTCCTACAGCTGCCCATTATATCAGTAAGGCCCATTATCTGATACTTGAAGCTAACTATGATGAGGAAATGCTCAAAATGGGGCCTTATCCTCAATATTTGAAGGAGCGGATTGCAAGTAAGACCGGCCACATGAGTAACTCTGATACTGCGGAGTTTTTAGCGGAAAATATCACTGAACATTTGCGCTATATCTGGTTGTGTCATTTGAGTAAAGACAATAATCATCCGGAGCTAGCTTATAAAACGGTGGAATGGAAATTAAAGAACAAAGGTATTCTTGTAGGTAAAGATGTGCAACTACTTGCTTTAAAGCGAAATACGCCTTCCGAGCTTTATGTGTTCGAATAAAGACGAAAAAAAGATAGTAAAAAAGCTGCATGATTGTTTGGTCAAATAAAATAAAAGACCTACTTTTGCAACCGCAAACGAGGAATTAAGCACTCTTAGCTCAGTTGGTAGAGCAACTGACTCTTAATCAGTGGGTCCAGGGTTCGAATCCCTGAGGGTGTACAAATTCAAGGTTGCAATAAAAATAATATGTTGCACTCTTAGCTCAGCTGGTAGAGCAATTGACTCTTAATCAATGGGTCCAGGGTTCGAGTCCCTGAGGGTGTACTAAAAAGAGGTAACTAAGGTTGCCTCTTTTTTTGTATATCAATACTTGAATGATAATAAGGAATAAAAACGATGGAATACCTATATTTATTGCCCATAGTATTCATGGGTCAGTCCGAAAACCCTGTGGATATGTTATGTTAATACGCGCAAGTGAACTATCTTTGCGGAAGATTAAAAAAAT